>CAZNEU010000320.1:0-1896 GCA_964571915.1 uncultured Phycisphaeraceae bacterium | reverse complement strand
CGGGTTCCGCGACGCTCAGAGCCGCGTCGCTCCACCCGTGGCTACAACCAGCGGCCCCGTTGGGGCCGGAGGCTCCTGCTGCTTTCCTGCTCTCGCCCCAGCCCCCACGCTTGAACTGGCAGGGAGTACTCGCCCCTCCATGTGCGGAAATGACCATGGCGGGCTGGCATCGACCGAGTGCCCCTCACCCCTTCCCATACATCCCTGCCGTCTGCCCCGCCAACTCCCTCACCCTTTCCGCCAACTCCCGCGGGCGGATGACGCGGCAGTGCGGCCCGCGTGCCAGCACCCACCACACAATCTCATCCAGCCCGCTCACCGTGCATCGGAACGTGATGCGGCCATCGTCGTGCTCTTCGATCTCCTGCGTCGGGTGCCACTGCGTGTCCACGATGTTCTGGCCGAACGCGGCGTCAAAGTCGATCTCCACGTCGTAGTCTTTCTTGCCGCGCACCATCTGCCAAGCGTTGCCGCGCACGTCTTCAAGGGCGAAGTCTTTGGGGATGGTGTAGGGCTTGTCGGTGAGGCGGGCCATGCCGAAGCGGCTGAGTTTGAGGCTGCGCACTTCTTTGCGGCCCGCGTGGTAGCCCACGGCGTACCACGAGCGCACGCTGAAGACGAGGCCGTAGGGGTTGAAGAGGAAGGTTTCGGCCGCGCCCTTGCCGCTGGCGCCGGTGCGGTCGAGCGATTCGTACCGGCATTCCAGGCTCACGCGCTTGGCGAGGGCGAGGCGGACTTTCTCGTAGACATCGGCATACGCATCGCTCTGCGCGCTCTGGGCCGTCTGGATGGTTACAGCGCCCGCGAGGGCTTCGAGTTCGCTGCGCAGTTCCGCGGGCAGGAGCGAGCGCACCTTGGCCATGGCCTTCCACGCGGGGCGCATCATGCCGATCTGGTCCTTGCCGGCGATGTGCTCGCAGAGCAGGCTCAGGGCCAGGGCCTCGTCGCCGGTGAGGTGTACGGGCGGCAGGAAGAAGTCGCCCGCGACCCGGTAGCCGTCGGTGGCGGTGTCGAAGACCAGCGGCACCTTGGTGGCTTCGAGGGCCTTGAGGTCGCGGTAGATGGAGCGCTGGGTAACGCCCATCTCCTTGGCGAGCCGCGCGGCGTTCCAGCCCGGGCCGGTCTGCACCAGCGTGAGGATGCGGATCAGTCTGTGAATGCGTGAGTAGTCCATGGGGAGTCCTGGGACGCACATCACCGCGGATCAGGGCCGAGGCATTGGACGCAGAGGTGCAGAGACGCCGAGGAATGCCGGGCTAGCGAGACAATGCGGAGTTGTGTACAAGGCGTTTGTGCGATCACTTTGCCTTCTCTGTGCCTCTGCGCCTCCGTGTCCAATGCCTTCTCTTGTTTACAGGGTGAGGTTGCGCCCGAAGTCGCCCGGCTCGAAGACGTGCAGGGCCGCGGGGTCGATGGCGAGCGTGAGGACTGTGCCGGGGGCGAGGCCATCGCGCACGGGCGTGCGGGCGACGATGCGTGTGCCGGCGGGCGTGGCGCTGATCGCATCCATCACATCGCCGAGCGGCTCGACGACATCGACACGCACGGAGAGTGTCGGCCATTCGGCCACCCCGCCCGCGCGGCCGTTGAGGATTGCGACATCGGCCAGCGATTGCGGGCGGAAGCCCACCACCACATCCTGCCCCAGCCGTCCCGCCAGCGCGGCGTGCGTGCGCTCGGGCAGGTTCAGGCGCGCGGGCACACCGGGGGCTGAACCGGAGCGCTCCACGGCGATCAGGCCGCCCCCACCCGCGCGTTCCAGCGTCGCCGGCAGAAAGTTCATCGGCGGCGTCCCCACAAACCCCGCCACAAAGCGGTTCAAGGGCCGGCGATACACCTCCATCGGTGCCGCGGCTTGCTGCGTCTCGCCGCCCGCCATCACCACGATCCGGTCCC
>CAZNEU010000319.1:0-2777 GCA_964571915.1 uncultured Phycisphaeraceae bacterium | reverse complement strand
GCCGCAAAGCCCAGCACACCCAGCACGTTGGCAATGGCCAGCACCGCCACGATGTTCCACAGCCGCTTCATTCGTCGCCTCCGCTCGTTCGCCCGTGCCGCATCACCACCAGATCGTCCAACTCGCCCGTCTCCCTTCGGTCTTGCTCGCGCTTCCACGCCTCAAACCGGTGCCGTCGGAGCAGTTCCACGGCCTTCTTCGCCACCGTCGCCCTCAGCAACTCCGCCCGTGCTCGCGCCATCTTCTGGGCCAGGCCCGCGAGCTCGATCGCCGCCCGCTGCAACTCCACCACGGCGTGCAGACTGGCCGTCGCCGCCATCCGTGCCCCCAGCACCGAGAAGGCTCCCCCGCCCGAGACCGCGTCCCGCCACTCCTCTCGCCCCGCACGCAAGCCCGCCTGCAACCCCGCCACCCGCCCCTCCACCGCCAGCCGCCGGGCCTCCAGTTCGCCCACCGCGCGCATCCGCATCTTCTCCTCGCGCTCGCGAAGTTCCAGCACCGTCTCAAACTCAAACACGAACCTCGCCACTTCGTCGCTCCGCCACTCCGTCACTCCGACACTTCGTCACTTCGTCACTTCCTCGGCCCTCGCGGCCGATTCCCCGACTCCATCGCGATCTTCACCAGCCGCTCCCGGCTCTTCTCAAACGGCTCAAACTGCCGGCTCTCCTGCCGCAGCAACTCCACCAGCCGCGGCTGATACGCAATCGCCAGGTCCGCCTCCGCGCTGCTCCCCTTGGCATACGCACCGATCTGCACCAGGTCCTCCACCTCCCGATACCCCGCCAGCAGCTTCGCCACCTGCCGCCGCGCTGCCACGTGCGTCGCGTCGCTCACGTCGTCCGCCACGCGGCTCACCGAATCCAGCACATCAATCGCCGGGTAGTGCCCCTTGTGCGCCAAGGCCCGGCTCAGCACAATGTGCCCGTCCAGTATCCCCCGGGCCGCATCCGCCACCGGCTCGGTCATGTCGTCGCCCTCGACCAGAATCGTGTACAGCCCCGTGATCGACCCCGGCCCATTCGGCCCCCCCTCGCCCAGCGACCCCGCACGCTCCAGCAGCCTGGCCATCTGCGCAAACACGCTGGGCGTGTACCCCTTGCTCGCCGGTGGCTCGCCCACCGACAGCCCCACCTGCCGCTGCGCCTGCGCAAACCGCGTAACCGAATCCACCAGCAGCATCACGTGCTTGCCCTCATCACGGAAGTGCTCCGCCGCCGCGCACGCCACCAGCGCCGCCCGGATCCGCATCAGCGGCGATTCATCGCTCGTGCTCGCCACCACCACGGAGCGCGCCAGCCCCTCCTTGCCCAGCGACCCTTCCACAAAGTCGCGCACCTCGCGCCCACGCTCCCCGATCAGCGCCAGCACGTTCACGTCGCTCCTGGCGTGTCGTGCGATGCTCGCAAGAAGCGTGCTCTTGCCCACGCCCGGCCCCGCGAAAATGCCCATCCGCTGCCCACGACCCAGCGTGGTCATCAGATCAATCGCGCGCACGCCCGTGTACAGCGGCTTGCCGATGCGCGAGCGTGCCATGGCCCCGATCGGCGGCGGGTCCACCTCACGGGGGCGCGTGTCCAGAAACGCCCCCAGCCCGTCGATCGGTCGCCCCAGCCCGTCGATCACGCGCCCCAGCAACTCATCCCCCACGCCCACCGTGGGCGTGGCCTGCTTGCCCACCACGCAATCGCCCGCGCGGATGCCCGTCATCGGCCCCAGCATCATCACGATCGTGTGCTCACCGTTAAACCCCACGATCTCGCCCGTGCCGCCAGACCGCCCGCCCCCCCCACTCCCACCCCGCACCGCCTTCACCTCCACCAGCGAACCCACCGCAAGGGGCAGGTCGCGCACCAGCACCGTCAGGCCGCGCAGGGCCACCACGCGACCGGAGACCCGCATCGGCTCCAGCGCGCTCAGCGTGCGAAACTGGGCCTCAAACACGCTCACGTGCCTACCCCGCTGCCCCCCGGCCCACCGGCCCCATCAACATCGGCCTGGCCCTGCGCCCCCGGCCCCGGCAGCAGCGCCTCCACAATCCGCGCGATCTGCACGCTGATAGCCGCGTCCATCTCCCCCCCCCCCGCCTCGGCCACGGCCGCCCGCACAGAGCCACGTTCCAGCCCGGCATCATCCACCAGTTCCACATGCTGGGCAGACCGGAACCGCGCCGCCAACTCCGGCATCGCCTCCGCCACCAAAGCCCGGTCCTGCGGGTGCAGTTTCACCACCAGCCGCGTCGGCCGGATCACCATCGCCAGCACCGCCGCCATCTGGTCCACCACCACCCCGGGCGCAAGGTCCACACGCCGCTTCACCACCTTGGTCGCGATCTCGACCGCCAGTTTCAGCACGTCCGTGCGCGCATCCGCCAGCATCCGCTCACGCCCCCCCGTAAACACATCCAGCGCCCCCGCCCACGCCGCCGCGACCTTGTCCAACTCCTCCTTGCGCTCCATGAGGCCCGCGGCCTGTCCCTCCGCCAGGCCCTGGGCACGCCCCTCCTGCAAACCCTTCTCCATGCCCATCGCGCGCCCGTCCGCCGAAGCGCCCACGATCATCTCTTCCCGCTCGGCACGGGCGTCGGCCAGAATCGCCCCCGCCCGTTCGCGCGCCTGCGCGATCATCAACTCCCCCTGCCGGCGCAGGTCCCCAAGGTCAAGCACCACCGCCTGCCGGGTCAACTCGCCGAGATTGCTCGCTTTGATGAGGGCCATGAGGGAAGGCACTGGGCATCGGGCACTGGGCATCAGTGCCGGACGCTGAACGGGTGCCTT
>CAZNEU010000318.1:0-11034 GCA_964571915.1 uncultured Phycisphaeraceae bacterium | reverse complement strand
CGGACCTCATCCCCATGCTCTTCGTTGACGGGCACGCCGTTCAGCACATCCCCGCCGAGGCCCAGCCCGGCGCGCCTTCCATCCGGTTCCGCTGGGTCGGCGGCAGCAGCGAAGGCGGAACTCGCCTGCGCGACACGCCCGGCGGCGTGCGCGGCTACGACTACTGAGCGTTCTCTCTACCGCCGCGCCAGCCCGTTCGCCACGCTCGCGAGTCTCCCCGCGATCACCGCCGCCGCGCCTTCATCGCGCTTCGCGCTCAACGCCCCCGTCAGCACCGTCGGCCCGAGTTTGTCCGCAAAGTCCGCCGTTGCCTGCCCCAGCCGCAGCGTGGCATTCCGGATCCGTCCGTCATAGGTCTCGCCCCCCGGGACGTCCGTCGGGAACACGAACCCGCCGCCGGAATACACGCCCACCGCCCCGCCCGAGAACACCACCATCCTGGCCGCGGCGTTGCACGCCGTCGAATCCACCGGCGTGTCCCCCGCCGAAGGCACCAGAAACAGATGCACATGCACGATCGTGCCCGACAGGTCGCTCATCGCGTCCTTCGTGTCGGCCAGCCGGTCCAGCGGCAGGTCCGTCAGATACACATCCGCCGAGTTCTCATCGATGGGCTTGTACACGCCCGTAAGCACGCCGGGCGTGAACGCCGCCCGCCCGTTCGCGCTCACCGCTTGCAGCGGCCCGCCGCCGCCGCCCATCCAGTCCAGCGTGCTCACGCAGCCCCCAACACTCAGGGCCAGCGCACAACCTGCCGCCATTCCCACAGATCGCATCATGCCCTAAGCGTATCGACAACGCTCCCCCTCAGCGCGACAGCGAATCCGTGAACCGCCGCAGCACCGGCACGGCCACCATCGCCGCCGGCAGCACCACCACGAACCCGATCAGGAACGACCGCCCCCACTTGGCGAGAAAGCCGCTCGTGAACCCCGCGCTCACGAACGTCATGGCGAACGACATCACCGTTGCCATCACCAGGCACAGCAGCACGATAAACAGCAACGCCCCGCCGCGCTTCGTGAGGATCATGCCTCCTGAATCGGCCGCGGCCCCCATCCGCCTTCACTCGCCCTCCGGCTCGTCGGGCACTGCCCGTGCTCCCGCCGGCGGCGCGGGCCGCTTCCATCCGCTCTCCTCATCATGCTCCAGCGTGCCCGTGCTCTGCTTCACGCACCGCTTGCAGATAAACGCCGTCTCCACCAGCGGGCTTTGCCACTGCGGTTCCTGCCGCTCCTCCAGGCACATCACGCACTTGGCCCCCAGCCTTTTCACGCCCCCGGCCATGTGAACCACCTCCACATATGCCGCGCTCAGGCAGCGCGAGCAGATCAGGCTTCCCTGGTGCCCTTCCACCATGGGCCGGTCCTCCGCCCACGGCGAATGGCAGAAGTCGCACTTGAAAAACTCGTTGCCCTCGGCGTTGGTGTCGTGCATCGCCGCAACGGTACGGAGGACCGGCACGCGTCATGGGTACTCCCACTCCCCCACTGGGGTTGCTCGGGCCGCCCTGCCGGCCCGCCCCAGCCCGCGTCAGGTTCCCACCACCGCCGCCTCCCGCACCAACTGGTGCCGCGCAATCTGGCGGTACACCTCGCACCGCTCCAGCAACTCCGCGTGCGTCCCCTGGTCGGCAATCTCGCCCCCGTCCATCACCACGATCCGGTCCGCGTGCATCACCGTGCTCAGCCGGTGGGCCACGATCAGGCACGTCCGCTTGTGGTGCTCGCTCCCCGTCACAAACTCATCAATCGCCGCCGCGATCGCCGCCTCGCTCGACGCATCCACCATGCTGGTCGCTTCATCCAATATCAGTATGGCGGGGTCGCGCAGCATCGCCCGCGCAATCGCCAGCCGCTGCCGCTGTCCGCCCGAAAGCCCGGTGCCGCCCTCGCCCACCGGCTCGTCATACCCGCGCGGCTTGGCCAGAATGAACTCCTCCGCACGCGCCAGCCGCGCCGCCGCACGCACCTGCTCCTCCGTGGCCGCCGCGCTCCCATACGCAATGTTCGACCGCACCGTGCCCGAGAACAGCACCGTGTCCTGCGTCACCACGCCGATCTGCCCCCGCAACGATCCGAGATTCACCGTGCGCAGGTCCACCTCATCCACCAGCACCCGCCCGCCGCCCTCGTCCGGGTCAAACAGCCGCGGCAGCATCGCCAGCAGCGTCGTCTTCCCGCACCCGTTCGGGCCCACCAGCGCCACCGTCTCGCCGTGGGCCACCGTCAGGCTCACACCCCGCAGGGCCGGGCGCGCCGCGCCCGGGTACGTGAAACGCGCATCCTCAAACCGGATCGTGCTCTTGTGCCGCGTCAGCACCACCTTGCCCGCCCGGTCATCCCCCTCGGCGGGGATCGACAGCAGGTGCCGCAGCCGCGTCGCCGCCGCGCCAGACTGCTGAATATCCGCCACCAGGCTCGTGAGCGGCCGCAGCGATGCACCCGCAACGCCCAGCGACCCCACCACCAGAATAAAACTCGCCGCGTCCAGGTTCCCGTCCAGAATCGCCTTCGCGGCCACCACCGACACGCCCCCGAGCACAAAGATGGAAATCGTTTCCACCAATGGGCTCCCCAGCGCCCGCGCCGTGCGTATCCGCATCTCCTGCCGCACCACCTCCCGCGAGATCGTCGCGAACCGCCCCGCCTCGTGCCCCTCCGTCGTATGCACCTTCACCACCCGCAGGCCCCCCAGCGCCTCGCTCGCCGCGTGATACAACCTGGCCTGCGCCACCAGCGCGGCCCGCGCGGCCCGCCGGATCCGCTTGCCCAGCACGCGGATCACCCACGCCAGCAGCGGCCCCACCATCAGCGCCACCCCCGCCACACGCCAGTCAAACCACACCGCCACCACCAGCGCCGCCGCGCCCTTGCTCGCCTGGGCCAGAGCCTTGGAGAGCAACGCGTTGAAGCCGCCCCCCAGCGTGCTCGTGTCATAGATAATGCGGCTCACCGCGTCGGTCGGGCCTGTCGGCCCCGCGCCCCGGCCGGCCGGATCGCTCTGAAACAACGCTCGCAGCGGCAGGTGTACCACCCGCGCAAACACCCGCTCACGAATATCGCCGATCGTGAGCGACACCGCCGTGAGCGCGAAGAACTGGTGCAGGAAGTTCGATGCCGCGCCGATCACCGTCAGCACGCCCAGAGCCACCACGATCCACAGAATGGCCTTGTACGGCCCCTCTGGCAGCGCAGCGATGAACGCCTCGCTCAGCCGCGCCCACTCCGGCAAGGTCGGGTTCACCTGCCGGGCCATCTCCGGCAGCCCCACGCGGCTGCCCAGCACGTTCTCCAGCACCGGCTTGATCGCCAGCAGCCCCGCCCCCAACCCGCCCGCCGAAATAATCGCGAACACCACCGCCAGCGCCAAGGTGCCCTTGCGCCTCAGCAGGTGGCGGGCAAAATGCCAGAAGTCGTGCATCCACGGGAGGATAGGGAACACGGGCCGCCGCGGGCATCACGCGGTGTCTCAGTTTCCTGGGTACCCCGGCTCTCCGAGGCGGTCTTTTCCTTAATCTGAGGCACGCCCGCGGGCATCACGTCCCGCCCCTCCGTGCCACGATTCTGATACACTCCGCGCCACCCCGCAGTCCCTTCAATCCCGCTCGATCCACCAGAGAACCCACCATGGCCAAGGGCAAGTCCAAACCCGTCATCGGCATCGATCTGGGCGGCACCAACATGCAGATCGGCGCCGTCGCCGCCGACTTCAAGATCGTCGGCCGCAGTAAGAAAAAAACCCGCGCCACCGAGGGCCTGGCCAAGGTCGTCGAGCGCATCTGCGACGGGGTGCAGGAGGCCTGCGGCGAGGCCGGCATGAAGGTGAAAGACTGCGCCGCCCTGGGCATCGGGGCGCCGGGGGCCATCGACCCCCACGACGGCGTGGTGCTCATGGCCCCCAACCTCCGCTGGACCGACGTGCCCCTGGCCGACATCCTCCGCAAAAAACTCGGCATCCCCGTGGTCGTGGACAACGACGTGAACGTCGCCGTCCTCGGCGAGCACCGCCTCGGCGCCGGCAAGGGCGTCTCCGACATGATGGGCCTCTGGCTCGGCACCGGTGTCGGCGGCGGCTTCATCTTCAACGGTCAGCTCTACTACGGGGCCAACTTCACCGCGGGCGAAGTCGGCCACACCATGCTCTTTCCCCACAACCCCCCCGGCTCCCGCAAGGTCGAGGATAACTGCTCCCGCACCGCCGTCGTCGACCGCATCCTCCGCCTCATCCGCAACAACAAATCCATCATCCCCGAACTCGCCGACAACAACCTCGCCGAGGTCCGCGCCAAGACCGTCTCCATGGCCTACGCCCGCAAGGACAAGGTCACCGTCGAGGTCATCCAGAACGTCGCCGAACTTCTCGGCATCGTCTGCGCCAACTACGTCACGGCTCTCAGCCTCCCCCTCGTCGTCCTCGGCGGCGGCCTGGCGGAGGCCATGGGCGAGGCCCTCGCCAAGCCCGTGAGAGAGCACACACGCCGCCTCGTCTTCCCCGAAAGTCTCCGCAAGGTCGAGGTGCTCTGCACCAAACTCGAGTCCGATGCCGGCCTCCTCGGCGCCGCCATCATGGCCCACGAACTCCTCGACGGAACCGGCGCATCATCCACGAACGCCCGCGCCGGAAAATCTGGCAAGAAATGACCACGCTCCACCTCGGGGGGGCGTTGAACAGACCGGTTTCCCTTCTTGTGCCACCGCCCCCGGGGCGGCCACTCACCATGCGCCAAGCCGCACTCTGGATCGCCGATCACCACCAGCGCCTCGCGGCACTGCGCACGCAGGGCATCGTCATCAAGGTCGGCGGCTCCATCCAGGACGACGCGGCCGCTCTCCGCGCCATCTGCCGTGATGCCGCCGCGCTCGTCTCGCTGGGCCTCCGCCCCGTCCTCATCCACGGCGGCGGCAAGGCCATCACCGCCGCCATGAACGCCGCGGGCCTCACCGCCCGCTTTGTGCAGGGACAGCGCTACACCGATGCGCCCACGCTCGCCATCGTCGAGAAGGTGCTCGCGGGCCAGATCAACCGCGAGATTCTCGGCTACCTCGCCGACCAGCGCGTGCCCGCCCAGGGCCTGCACACGCTCGCGGGAGGTGGCGGTGTGCTCTACGCCAAACGCACACCCGCCCCGCCCGCCAAGTTGGGCGACCCCGGCGAAGACCTCGGCCTTGTCGGCCGCGTCGCGCGCGTCAACACACCGCTCATCATCGGCCTCTGCGAGGCCGGGGTCGTCCCCGTCATCGCCCCCGTCGCCTTCGATCTGGCCCTTCCCGCCAAGCCCGCCACGAGCGACACCCCCGCCGCGCCTCCCGGTCGCCTGAACGTGAACGCCGACCTCGCCGCCGGCACCATCGCCGCGGCTCTGGGCGCTCACGCCTTCATCCTTGTCTCCGACACGCCCGGCGTGCGCCTGAGCGCCGATGCCGATGCCCCGACGGCCCCGAGCATCACGAAACAGGACTACCAGCACGCTGTCGCGAGGGGCGCGATCGCGGGCGGCATGGTGCCCAAACTTGATGCCTGCTACGAGGCTCTCGCCGCGGGCGTGAAGCGCGTGGCGATTGTGGATGGCCGCGAGCCCGGCGCGCTCCTCACGGCCGTGCTGAGCGAGCCGGGAGAGCCCGTGCCGGGGACGTGGGTGGGTTGACCGCCGCCGCGGCAGCGGAAACACCTAGCGTTTGCCATGCACACGCTCCTCCTCTCCGGACTCCTCACCCTCTCGCCACCACCCGCGCCTCACGCCGCCCCCCTCCCCCCCGTCGACGAATCCCGCCTCATCGCCACCATCCGCTCTCTCCCCGCCCAACGCTCGCCCGGCCCCACGCCCGAGCACATCGCCGGCCTCAGGCAGACCGAAGAACTCCTCCTCGCCCAGGTGAAGGCCCTCGGCTACGAGCCCACCACTCAAACCATCCGCTGGTCTCGCCGCGATGAACCCAAGCGCGAGTGGCGCAACATCCTCTTCGAACTCACCGGCAGCGAGAAGCCTTCCGAAGTCCTCATCATCGCCGCCCACTTCGATGCCGTTCCCAACTCACCCGGAGCCGATGACAACGCCAGCGGCGTCGCGGGCCTGCTCGAAATTGCCCGCGTCCTCAAGGCCCGCGGCACGCCGCCCGCACGCACCATCCGCTTCGCCCTCCTCAACCTCGAAGAGGTCGGCCTCGTGGGCGCCAGCCAATACGCACCCATCGTCGCCGAACGTATCGCGGCGGGCGAAGAAACCGTCCTGGGCATGTTGAGCCTCGAAATGCTCGGCTACTACAGCGCCGAGCCCAACTCCCAGCAGAACCCCTTCGCCGCGCTCAAGGGCTTCACCGTCCCCGATCGCGGCGATTTTCTCGCCCTCGCCACCACGCTCACCCACCGTCCCTTCGTCCGCGCCCTCGAAAAGCACATGCTCGCCGTCGTGCCGCCGGCCAAGGTGGTCGTCTTCGACCTGCTCCCCATCGCCCCGCCCGATCTGCTCCGCTCCGACCACGCCCCCTTCCTTCTCTACGGCATCCCCGCCGCGATGGCCACCGACACCGCCAACTTCCGCAACCCGCACTACCACCAGCCCACCGACACCATCGAGACGCTGGATCTGCCGCGCTTCACCCGCACCGTCGCCGCCCTCGCGGCAGGCATCGCCGGGCTCGCCGATGAAGGCATCCCGCCCGCGGCCGTTGAGGCACCGCGGCAGAAATAGGTCAGCGCTTGGCAGCGCGCGGGCACCAACACCCCCTCCCAGAGGGAGGGGGCAAGGGGGTGGGCGATGCTTTGGTTCTGCTGTCCCCTGTCCCCTGACCTGCGAATGATCCGCCATGTCCGCCGCCCTCATCGAACGCTACTCCGCCGGCTCCGCCGTCCTCTCCCGTTCCGTCGCGGGCCTCGCGCCCGCAGACATCGACACCTTCCCGATCCCGGGCACCTGGAGCATCCGCCAGATCGTCGTCCACACGCTCGACTCCGACCTCATTGCCACCCACCGCCTCCGTCGCATCGTCGCGGAGGAACTGCCGCTGCTCCTCTCCTACGACGAAACCCTCTTCGCCAAGACCCTGCGCTACGAAGACGTGGACATGGCCCTCGCCCTGCGCCTCTTCACCGACAACCGCGCCTTCACCACGCTCCTCCTCAACCGCCTCGCCCCCGAGGCCTGGTCCCGCGTCGGCATCCACAGCCAGCGCGGCAAAATCACTGTCGCCGATATCGTCAAGATGTACTCCGATCACGTTGACCACCACGTCGGCTTCATCATCAAGAAGCGGGCCCTGCTTGGCAAGCCGCTCGCCGCCTGAACGGCCCTTCAGCACCCCGGATTCGGTCTTCGCTCGGTCCCCTTCTCGCCGGGCAAGCCGCAAGGCTCTTCGCCGCCAGGTTCCATCTCCCCCCGTTTCACAGCCCCCGGGCGGGAGAATCCCTGTTTTTGCGCTTTCCACGCCGCGCCCGCGGGAAAACCACAGGTTTCCGCGACCACAACGCCATCATTCTCACGGTTCCCTTGTCAGCCACATTTTCTTGGTGTATGTTCCGTCTGCCAAGGTGAGGGAGGAAACTCCGTTTTGTCACCTTGCGCCAAGCTGACCAGCGACCTCCTCGCGAGAGACCGCGGCGATGTCGTCTGGGTCCCGGGAAACCGGGCCGCCCCCCAAGGCGGTTGAGCTTGCGGAAATCTCTCTCCCGCACCCGGTTCTCTCCCCGGTGGTGGCGTTCATGCTGGGTCCAAATGGTGCAATCCGCCGTCGCGTTCAGCCGGAAAATCCGGCCGTCGCGATCGTTGCGCCCGTCAAGGCCCACCCCCTCATCGGCATCAGCCAGGCCATGGACCGCCTCCGGGCCGTCATCGCGGCCGTCGGCCCGCGCGACGCAACCGTCCTCGTGCAAGGCCCCTCCGGCTCGGGTAAAGAACTCGTCGCCCGCCACCTCCACCTCGCCAGCAAGCGCGTGCGCGGCCCCTTCGTCGCCGTTGATTGCACCGGCCTGCGCGACACGCTCCTCGAAAGCCAGTTGTTCGGCCACGTCAAGGGGGCCTTCACCGGCGCCGACCAGGCCACGCTCGGCTTCTTCCGGGCCGCGGACGGCGGCACGCTCTTCCTCGACGAGATCGGCGAACTCGATTCCAAGATGCAGGCCAAACTCCTCCGCTGCATCCAGGAACGCTGCGTCGTCCCCCTCGGCTCCGTCCACCCCGTCCCCGTCAACGTGCGCGACGGCGGCGCCACCCACCGAGACCAGCGCGCCAAACACGCACCCGGCGAGTACCGCCAACACCTCATCTAACCCCACGACGACGACAAGATCACCGTCCCCGCCATGCGCGAACGCCCCGACGATGCGCCCATCCTCGCCGGCCACTTCCTCAACCAACTCGCCGACCTCTACGAAGAGCCCGCCAAGAGCCTCTCCCCGGAGGCCGAACTGCTCCTCTGTGCCTACTCCTGGCCCGGCAACGTGCGCGAACTCGGCAACGCCATCGAGCACGCCGTCGTCTTCTCCACCTCCACCACGCTCTCCCCCGCCGACTTCCCCGAGCGTCTTCGCGCCGGTGCCATCGCCGCGGCCAACCACGCCGCCACCAACCTCTCGCTGGTGGACGGGCCAATCGTCTCCCTCGAAGTCGCCGAGAAGGCCCTCATCGCCCGCGCCCTGCGCTTCACCAAGGGCAACCAGTCCGCCGCGGCCGAAATCCTCCGCATCGATCGCCGCCGCCTGCACCGCAAGGTCGAACGCTACAGCCTCGCCCACCTGCTGCACGCCCGCGTAGACGAATCAGCCGCGCCTCTGGAGCCCTGAGAGCATCAAGGCGCACCACGCCCCATGAAGCCGCGGCACACGCCGTGGCTTTTTCGGTTTTGGCACAAAGCACCCGGTGCCCGCCACCTTATGTCTGCCGCTTCCTCCCGCACTTCGCATCCCATTCCCGCCCAATCGCGTCAAAGAACCGCGCCGCAAATGCCGGCCCATCGCACAACACCGAACCCAGCAGCCGCCCCCGCAACTCCCCGCGCAGGGCCGCCAGCCGCGCCGCATCTCCGGCGAGCCGCGCCGCCACCTCCACATACTCCTCCGGTGTGCGGGCAATCCACTCGCCCAGCCCCGCGTTCGTGAGCAGGCTCACGCCCACGCGCGATGCGTGCGTATCGCCCGCCAGCGCCACCACCGGCACGCCCATCAGCAGCGCCTCGCATGTCGTCGTCGTGCCGTGATACGGGAACGGGTCCAGCGCAACATCCATCCGTTCATACGCCGCCAGGTGCCCGGCCCGCTCATCGATCCGGCCCACCAGGTCCACGCGCCCGGCCTCGAACCCCGCCGCGCTCACACGCCGCGCCACATCCTCACGCACGCCCGCATCCTCCAGCCCGCGAGACTTCACCACCAGCCGCGACCCCGGCACCGCCTCCAGCACACGCCTCCACAGCGCCAGCGTGAAGTCGTTCACCTTGGTGATGGTGTTGAACGAGCCGAACGTGAGCGGCCCTCCTCGCCCGCGCGGGCCGAGCCCCAGGGCGGGCGTGTCCGCGGGCGGGGCGTAACACAAAAAGCACGGGTTGATCCGCGCCAGCCGTTCCACCGCCCGCCCCTCCGAGTCCGGCCCGATCGGATCGGTGTGTGAGTCCACGATCCGCACATCAATCAC
The DNA here is from genome assembly GCA_964571915.1 of uncultured Phycisphaeraceae bacterium. Classification (GTDB taxonomy): domain Bacteria; phylum Planctomycetota; class Phycisphaerae; order Phycisphaerales; family UBA1924; genus JAEUIX01. The sequence continues at coordinate 1,409 of CAZNEU010000318.1, read as the reverse complement.
GCGCATCCCCGTGGTGTTCGCGTAGCCCATGTAGGTCGCGAGCAGGGCCGCGGGCCGTCGGGCCATCACCCGCAGGTGGTGCCCGCGCGTCAGGCCCGCCAGTTCGATCAGCACATCAACATTCTCCCCGCGCACCCGCGCATCAATCTCCTCTGGCGTGGCCATCGCCGCGTGATGCCAGCGCCCTTGGGCCACCAAGCCCCGCAACCGCACCGACACCTCATCCTCGGCCGTCCCGTAGTTGAACACGTGCAGTTCCACCCGCGACGCCCCCGCGTGCTCCAGCAGCGGCATCGCAAAGTTCGCCACCGAGTGCCCCCGCAGGTCGCCCGACAGCAGCCCCACACGCAGCGGCCGCGTCCGGCCCGCCGCGCGATCCACCGCCGGGGGCCTCGCCCCGAAGGCCGATCGTTCCACGAGCGCCCCGAACTTCTTGTGCGTCGCCAGCACCCCCGCCGCGCTCAGCCCCGTGCAATACGTGGCACAGTTCGCGTGCCCTTCCGCCAGATCGATGGATTCCGGGCACGCCGCGCTCCCGCGCTTGTAAATCTCAAACGCCTCCTCCGTCCGCCCCATGCACTGGATCGCCACGGCCCGCTTCAGCCACAGGTCCGCATCCCGTGGCGCCAGCACGAGCGCCCTCTCCGCCCAGTCGGCCGCCTCCATGAACCGCCCCAGCCGGTGCAGGATCCACGCCAGCCCGCGCAGCCGATCCGCGTTGCCCGGTTCCAGTCCCACCGCCTCGCGGGCCGCCCGCTCCGACTCGGCCCGGTCATCCACCTGCACGCACGCCTGCGCATACAGCCCCCACATATCCGCCGATGCCGGTGCCAGCCGCGTCCCCTCCTCCGCCTCGCGCTTGGCATCCGCGAACCGCCCGCTCAACGCGAGCACCATCGTCAGGTTGTAGCGCACATCCGCATCACGCGGCCAGCGCGCTGCGCACGCCTCCATCTCCTCTGCCGCCTCGGCCTTGCGCCCGGACGCAAACAGGTCCGCCGCGCGTTGAATGGCCGCTCGCACATCCGACATGGTGCCGATGGTACAGGGCCGCGCTAGCGCCCGCCCGCCACGATCGCCACGGCTCGCTCCACCGCGGCCTCCCACCGGCGCGCAAACCCGGGTCCATCGCACAACGGCGAACCCAGCATCCGCTCACGCAGCCCCGCCCGCATTGCGCCCCGCCGCGCCGAATCCCGCGCCAGGTCCGCCGCGAGGAGCACAAACTCGTCCTCCGTCCGGGCGCACAACTCCGGCAGGCCCACGGTGGTGAGCAACGACAGCCCCACCCGGGCTGCGTGCGTCTTCCCCGCCAAACTCACCACCGGCACGCCCATCAGCATCGCCTCGCACGTCGTGGTCGTCCCGCAATAGGGCGTCGTGTCCAGCGCGATATCCACGCCCCCGTA
>CAZNEU010000317.1:0-1767 GCA_964571915.1 uncultured Phycisphaeraceae bacterium | reverse complement strand
GGTCGTTCCGCAATAGGGCGTCGTGTCCAGCGCGATATCCACGCCCCCGTACGCCCCCAGATGCGCCGCCAGCGGGTTGATCGCCCCCGCACTCGCCACGCGCCCGCCCCCGGGGTCCAGCCCCGCGCGCCGGCACCGTTCCTCCAGGTCCGCCCCCACCTCCGCCACCTCGCTGCCGCGGGCCTTCAGCACCAGCCGCGACCGCGGCACCGCCTCCAGCACCCGCGCCCACAGCCGCAGGCACGCCTCGTTCAACTTGATGAGCGCGTTGAACGACCCGAACACCACCGGCTCATCGCTCCCGTCCATTCGCACCCGCACCCCCGGCAACTCGTCCGCCGGCGGCGGCTCGAAGCACACAAAGCACCCCTCCAGCCGCACCAGTTTCTCGCTCACGAGTTTGTCCGCCGTCGGCGGCTTCGTCAGCGGGTCCGTCATCCCATCCACCAGCCGCACATCCACCGCCTTCAGGCCCGTCGTCATCGGCGAACCCAGATACGTCATCACCACCGGCGCGGGCCGCAGCGCCAGCGCCGCAAGGTTGTTGTTCTCCGTGTTCCCCGCCAGGTCCACCAGCACATCCAGGTTTTCCGCCGCGATCCGCCCCGCCAACTCCCGCGGCTCCAGATTCGCCCACGCTCGCCACTGCCCCTCCCCCGCCAACGCCCGCAGCGCGCCCGTCTGGGCATCCTCCCGCTTCGCCGTGCTCAGGCACACCAGTTCCATCTTCGCCCGGTCCACGTGCCGCAGAATCGGCCCCACGAAGTACGCCACCGAGTGCCGCCGGAAATCCGGCGACAGCAGCCCCACGCGCAGCGGCTTGCCTTCCCTCCGTGCAACGGGCGCCCGCTTCATCGGCCGCCCCATCGCCCGCTCGATCACCCTCGCCATCACCTTGTGGGCCTCGAACACCCGGGCCGGGTCCGCCCCCGCCAGGTACGCGTGCATGTTCGCCAGCGCCATCGCCGGCTCCACCCCATCCGGTGCCCCGCGCATCACCACCTTGAGCGTCTCGATCGCCTCCCCCACGCGCGACAGGCCCGTCTGGCACGCCGCCTTCTTCGCCAGCAGATCCACCGCCCGCGGCCGCAGCACCAGCGCACGCTCCGTCGCCGCCAGCGCTGACCGGAACCGCCCCGCCTGAAAATGCCCCGTGATCAACTCATCCCACCGTTCCGGGTTCCGCGGCTCAATCTCCGCGGCCCGCTCCAGCGCCCGGCACGCCGCCTCACCTTTCCCCAGCGCCTTCGCCGCCCGCGCCACCAGCAGCCACCCCTGCACATCGCCCGGCCGCATCGCTGCCGCCCGTTCGGCCAGCGGCCACGCCTCCTCCAGGCGCCCCACCCGCCCCAGCGCCTCCGCCAGGTACGCCAGCGGCTCATACGCCCCCGGCGCACCGGCGTGGACGCGCTGAAAGCCCTCCAGGGCCTCCGCGGCGCGGCCGGCCTCCAGATGCGCCACCGCCGCGTTGTACTCGTCGATCAGCGACGGGTCTGGTTGCGCCGGGGTGGGGGGGGGTGACGGTGGCGGCACGGCCCGTATTGTTCGCGTCAGGTGGGGCGGACATCCCGTCCGCCTTCGACAAGTTCCACAGCCAACTCCGCCGCCGCCTTCATGCTCGTCGCGTCCGCCACGCCCTTGCCCGCGATGTCAAACGCCGTGCCGTGGGCCGGGCTGGTGCGGATGATCCGCCGCCCCTCCCACGACAGGCCCACCGTCGTGTTCACGCTCCGCTCGCGGTCGAGCAACTTCACCGGGATCAGGCCC
>CAZNEU010000316.1:0-5790 GCA_964571915.1 uncultured Phycisphaeraceae bacterium | reverse complement strand
GTCAGGGCCAAGTTCCGCCCCCCGCAAAGAGCACGCCTTGCCCACGTCCGCCGCCACGTCCGATCGCCGCGTCAGAAAGCCGCGTGAAAGTTCCAATCCGGCTCCCACTGCTCCACCTTGCGGAAGTAGCGGTCGGCGTTGTTGCGGCCCTGCCAGCGTTTGATCAGCGCCCCGCCCGGCAGGCGGCTCTTGTAATCGGGCGGCAGGCCCACGTCAATTTCTTCGTACTTGCGGTGGCTCAGCAGCCAGCGGATCGCCCGCAGCACGGGTGTCTGCCCGCCGTCGTTCACGCCCATGAGGCCGCCGGGGCGGAGCAGTTTGTCGATGTAGAACATGTCCAGCAGCGTGTAGTCAAACGTGTGCCAGCCGTCGATGTAGCCCAGGTCGATCTTGGTGCCGCGGGCCAGGAGCATGGGCAGCGTGTTGTAGTCGTAGTCCTCATAAAACTCATGCCAAGGCCCGAAGCCCGACTTGGCGATGACGTGCGTGCCCACGTTGAAGGCCCACTTGCTCTGGCCGGGGTCCATCGAGATGAGCCTTGCGCGTTTGCCCCCATCTTGCCCCCCCCCCCCCATTCTCACGCTTCTCGCGGGCGCCGTTCGCGCCCTCTTCCTCGTTCTTCTTCAGCGCGGCGAGCATGGCCAGCGCGCTCCCGCCGCGCATCAGGCCGATCTCCACGATGGTGCGCGGCTTCTCGCGGCGAACCAGGTTGTAGAGCGCGTGCGCATACGACATGGAGACCGCGCCCGCAAACGCGTGCGTCTTGCCCGCGGGGTCCTGGCACGTGCCCGTGCGATACATCTCAAACAGGACGGGGCATTCGGCCTCGGTGAGTTGCGGAGTGGTCATACGTGTGGCTCGGGAGAGGGCGCGGCGGTCGCGCAACAGGAACCGAGTGTATCGGCACGATCATTGCGGTGGATCGCACCGACCTGCGCTCTGCCTACTCGATCGCCCCGCCCACCACGGCTAGGCCCACCATCTCGCCGCTCTCCTCGATCTGCACCAGCACCACGCGGTCCGGCCGCTCGGTGGCAAAAAATCCGCCCGCGCGAAAGGGCGTGCCGTAGCGGTCCTTGAAGTCGCTCAGGTCCAGCGTGATCGTCTCGGCCGCGGCAAGGCCGTCCAAGTCGCGGCTGAACCACCTGTTCACCCACACGCGGCACGGGCCGAACGACCGGGCGGAACTGTTCGTGAGCGTGAGGAGCGTTTCATCGCGGAACACCTGCACGTCCAGCACGCGGCTCTGGGCCACGGCCGGGTATTGCGGGCCGTCGGCGATCTCGCCGGGCGCGCTGGAGCAGCCGGCAATCAGGGTGAACAACAACACGCACGCGGCAGACCGAACGAGGTTGGCCATTCCCTATCATGGCATCCATGTCCTGCCATGGCAACAACGCCACGCCCCCCGGCCCGGCCATCGCCCCCGGCGCAGCGGGGATCGACGTGCGCATGGCCGCGCTCGAAATCGCCCGCGGCCACGGCGGCACGGGTGTCGATCCGCGCCTGCCGCGGCTGGTGCCGGGCTTCGATGCCCCCATGTTTCAGGCCGGTTTGGCGGGCTATTCCGACGCGGCCATGCGCATCGTGGCCCGCCGCCACGGCGCCCCCATGTGCGTGACGGAGGCCCTGCTCGACCGCATGTTGCTCGGCGGCGGGCGCGGCTTTGACAAGGCCGATATCGCCCGCCAGCACGAACAACTCATCATCGAGAACATGCCCTGCGGGCATGAGGACCACCCGCTCACCGGCCAGATCATCGGGAGCGACCCGGACGAGATGGCCGCGTCGGCCCTGAAGATGATCGAGCAGGGTGCCCGCCGCGACCGCGAATACCGCGACATGGCCTATGGCGAGGGGGCACTGCCGGGGTACGTGGACACGCGCTGGGTGGCGACCGATGGAAGTGGCAAAGTGGCAGAGTGGCACAGTGGCACAGCGGCGGAGAACCCGGACGGCAGGACCCCTCACCTTGCCACTTCGCCACGCAGTTTACCCGCCGTGGCGGGCCACTCCGCCACTTCCTTTTCCGTGATCGACGTCAACCTCGCATGCCCCGTCAAGAAGATCGACCGCAAGGCCCGCGGCGGGCACTGGCTCACCGAGCCCACGGGCGCGATCGACATTCTCCGGGCCGTGCGGGCCGCGGTGCCCGCAACCATCCCGTGCAGCGTGAAACTCCGGCGCGCCTACGACGACACGCCCGAGATGGCCCGCAACTTCGAGGTCATCTTCGCCGCGGCCTACGAACTTGGCTACGCCTGGACCACCGTCCACGCCCGCACCGTGGAGCAGAAATACATCGGCCCCTCGCGCTGGGATTTTTTGCGCGAACTCGTCCGCCGCAACCCGAGTGTGCTCGTCTTCGGTTCCGGCGATGTGTGGGAGGCCGCGGACGTGATCCGCATGATCGCCTACACGGGCGTGGCCGCCGTCAGCATCGCGCGGGGCGCGATCGGCAACCCGTGGATCTTCCGGCAGGTGCGCGAGTTGCTGGCCGGGCGCGCGGCCCTGCCGCCCACGCTGGAGGAGCAGCGCGGCGTGCTGCACCAGCACTTCGCGCTCTCCGTGGCCCTCCACGGCGAGCGTGCCGCGGGCAAGATGATGCGCAAGTTCGGGATCAAGTTCGCCCAGCACCACCCGCGGGCGGACGAGGTGAAGGCGGCCATGATCGGCGTGAACCGGACCAGCGATTGGGTGAGCGTGCTGGATGAGCACTACGCACTTGAAGCCGTGAGCGCGAGCGCGCGGTGAGTTCCCGGCAGCACATGGGCACCCCAACACCGCCACCCCTCCAACGATCATCCCATGCCCCGCCGCGATCTCCTTGCACTCCTGCCCGCCGGCCTGCTGCCCGGCCTCTCCTGGGGCGCGGCATTGCTGAGCGGCGGCGATGGGCGGGCGCAGGGCCTGGCTCTGGGCGTCGGCACGGGCCTGGGTGTGGGGGTGTTGCTGCTGTATCACGCCGCGAGCAGCCGCCGGATCGGACGCATCCAGACAATCACCCGCCGCCTCTTGCGGCAGAGCGGCGAGGTCCAGCCGCCCGACGACCCGCGTGCTTCGATCGACGATGAGGTTTCGACCGGCAGCCTTGCGCAGCAGTTGCTGGCCCTGAGCCAGCGCATCGACACGCAGGTGAAGGACTCGGCCAAGAAGAGCCGCAACCTGGAGGCGCTCATCGACGGTCTGGAGGAACCGGTGCTGGCGTTCGGCGCTCAGGACGCGGTCATCTTCTGCAACCGACCCGCCGAGGCGATGATGGGCGTGGGGCCGGGGTGCCTGGCGGGCCGCACCGTGCGCGAGTTGTTCACACGCGCGGAGATCGTGAGCCTGCACGCGCAGGGCAAGGCCGGCAGCGTGGCCCGTGCCCAGGTGCCCATCGTCTCGCCCGCCGGCATACGCACGTATCAGGTCAGTGCCGCGCCCCTGCCGCCGGCGTGGGGTGAGGGGCGCTTCGGGGCCCTGCTCGTGCTGCGCGACATCACCGAACTGGCGCAGGCCGTGCAGATGCGCACCGACTTTGTCGCCAACGCCAGCCACGAACTGCGCACGCCCGTCTCGGCCATCAAGATCGCCGCCGACACCCTCCTCGACGGCGCCAAGGACGACCCGGCCATGACCGAGCGTCTGCTGGGCATGGTCAGCGCCCACGCCTCGCGCCTGGAGGAAATGGTCCGCGACCTGATGGACCTCTCGCGCCTGGAATCCACCGACATGCCCATGCGCCCGGGCGAACTCGATCTCGACGAACTCCGTGCCGCCCTCGCCTCCACCTTCGAGCCCGCTCTCCGGCAGCGGCGCCTGCAACTCACCTTCGCGTTTGACGAGCACCTGGCCGGCGCAAGCACCGATCCGCGCCTGGTCCTGCTGATCCTGCGCAACCTGGTTGATAACGCCACCAAGTACGCCCATGAGCAGACCACCATCCGAGTCGTGGCTCGCCTGCTCGACCAGCCCGCGGCCGTCGGAGGCACCGACGGTGTGGACGTGCAACGGCTCGCACGCTTCGAGGTCATCGACCGCGGCATCGGCATCCCCCTCAGCCAGCAGGAGCGCGTCTTCGAACGCTTCTTCCAGGCCGACCCCGCCCGCACCGGCAGCACCTCAGGGCGCGGCACGGGCCTGGGCCTGGCCATCGTCAAGCACGCGGCGCGGGCGCTGGGCGGGCGCGTGGGCATCGACTCGATCTGGGGCCAGGGGACGACGGTGTGGATGGAAGCGCCGGTGCAACTGCCGCCCGCCCACACCAGCGCGTTGCCGCCCGACCACACCCCCCCCGCGAGCGCACCCGCCGCGCAATCCGCGACGGATGCACACATAGGCCCGAACGGAAACGGCCCCGGGGTACGCTGATAAGCGCCCGCTCGGCATGTGTTCGCGTCGCGCCGCACGGATTCGCAATGGGTACTGGCACCTGGGCAAAACTGCTTGTATGTTGGTGATGCTGGCGGCGGGCGACCCGCCTTGCCTTTGGCCGATGGAGCGGTCTGCCGCGCTGGCACGAGAGGTGGCCCATGCGCTCACGAATCGCTCTGCTCGCGTCGTTGGCTGGCCTTGCCGTGTCGTCTGGTGCGCAGGCCCAGCAGACGTTCTTCAACTACACGGGCACGGATTTCGGCAACTGGAACCTCGCGACGAACTGGACGCCGCTGGGCATCCCCAGCGTGGCGGGCCATGTGCCGCTCATTCCCGGCGGCAAGACCGTGCGCTTTGGCGTGGGCGGTTCGCTCGGGATCACCATCGACAAGATGCAGATCGACCACGGCGGGCAGGTGGAGATTCTCAACGACTATGACATGACCATCCGCACGCAGACCGACGGCGTCGGCACGCTGGGCCTGCTGAGCCTGTCGGGGATTCTGTTCATGTCGGCGGCGGGCAACGGCACGGACCTGATCCTGAGCGGCCCCGGTGGTTCGTACCTCACCGTCGGCGGCTCGCCCGGCTCGCCCAACCTCATCTCGATGAGCAACAGCGTGAACAACCAGATTTACGGGACCAGCGGGCTGGAGCGATTGGACCTGCAGGCGGGGTCCACGATCGCGGGCGCGGGCCGGATCGGCCTGAACTTTCTCCAGGTCGCCAACATGGGCTCGATCATTGCCAAGGGCTCCGCGGGTCTGACCATCGACCCCAGCGCGGCAGGGTTTGCCAATCTCGGCGGGTTGCTGGCCGCCGACACGGGCAGCCTTGTGCTGTTGGCGGGGCCGTACAACAACCAGGGCACCATCCGCAGCATGGCCTCGAGTGTGCTGCTGCAAGGGTGCGACATCACCGGCGGAACGTTCGAGTCCACCGGCGGCGGACGGATCCAAGTGAACACAGCCGGAGCGGGCACCATCCTTCGCGGCACCACCAACAACGGCATCATCCGCCTTCCTAACGACGCCGACTGCTACCTCCTGGGCGGCATGACCAACAACGGCACGATCGAGATGAACAGCACGGCGTTCTACGGGGTGCTGGTGGTGACGAGCGGGGTGCTGGTGAACGCGGCGGGGAGCGCGATCAACGTGGTGGCGGGCGACGGGACGCTCACGGCGGCGCTGGACAATCACGGGACGATGACGCTGAGCCAGCCGCTGGTGATGAACCGGGCCAGCGCGGCGCACGTCAACGAGAGCGACGGGACGATCGCGGTGAGCGGCGGCGACCTGTCGGTGAATCAGAGTGGGACGTCGCCGAGCTTCACCAACAACGGGACGATCACGGTGAGCCCGGGGCGGACGCTGACCGTGAACAACGGAGCGCTGACCCTCAACGGGAGCGGCATGACGGGCGCAGTGGTTC
>CAZNEU010000315.1:0-6712 GCA_964571915.1 uncultured Phycisphaeraceae bacterium | reverse complement strand
CGTACAACCTGGTCCGGATGAGGCGGCTGCTGGCGGCGTAGCCTCAGACCACCCCCCCGGATCGTCAATCCACAACCAACACGATACCCTGATCCCGCCGGGAAACCCGCGCCAGCACCCGTTTTGCAGCGTCCTGCTAGCACGACCTGCCCCAGCCCCGCCCCCCCACCCCCCACTGCTTTGGAAACAATCATGACAAACGATGCGTGTGCGCATTCCGCCAGGGCGTTGTTGACAGCCGCGAGCCTCGTGATGGCGTGCGGCTGCGCCCGAAACACGGGGAGCGCGTCGGGCACGCCCGCGCCGCTCACCAAGGCCGCGAACTCGCAGGGGTGGACGGCGATCATCGACGGGAAGCCGACCAGCGCGCCCGAGATCGCCATGGGCGAAGCGGCGACGATCAGGGCGATCATCCGCGAGGGGCGGGACCGGTCGCGGGTGATGGACCACCTGACGTACCTCTCCAAGGAGATCGGGCCGCGCCTGACGGGCTCGACAGGCCTGACGCGGGCCAACACCTGGGCGCGGGATCGGTTCGCGGCGTGGGGCCTGAGCAATGCCCGCCTGGAGCAATGGGGGACGGTGGGCGTGGGCTTTGATCGCGGGCCTTCCAGCGCCAAGGTGCTGCTGAAAGATGAGAAGAAGAACGATGACGGCACGACGACCGTGGCGTGGAACACCGCCCGCAAGATGGAGTTCACGTGGCTCTCGTGGCAGGCGGGCACCGACGGGCCCGTGCGCGGCAAGGTCATCAAGGCCCCGGAGACCGACGAGGAATACGCGAAGGTGAGGGACCAACTCAGGGGAGCGTGGGTGCTGCTGGACCCGCCGCCGCCGGTGGGACAGCGGGGCATCCGCAGCCGCCTGGGCGTGTATTACGAGGCCCGCAACGAGGCCCGCAAGAAGGTGGCCGAGGGGGAGAAGGTGGAGGCCATTCCGCTCCCGCAGCGGATGATCTTCGACGGCGCGGCGGGGTTCATTTCCACGAGTCGCGACGAGCGGGTGTGGACGGGCGCGGTGCCGAAGTGGCGCGACCTCTCGATCGGCGACGTGCCGCGGGACGTACACGTGAGCATCCGCCTGAGCGACTACGACTTCATCAACTCGCGTCTGAGCGACGGGGAACCGATCGAGGTGGAGGTCGATGCGAAAGCCACGTTCAACGCCGGGCCGGTGCCGGTGTACAACACCATCGCGGAGATTCGCGGCTCGGTGTGGCCCGAGCAGGTGGTGATCGTCTCCGGGCACCTGGATTCGTGGGACGGCCCCGGCTCCACGGGCACGATCGATAACGGCACGGGCTCATCGGTCACGATGGAAGCCGCGCGCATCCTGATGGCTGCGGGCGCAAAGCCCAAGAGGACGATCCGCTTCTGCCTGTGGACGGGCGAGGAGCAGGGGTTGCTGGGCTCGAAGGCCTACGTGGAGGCGTACAAGGCGGACCTCGACAAGCACTCCGTGGTGTTTGTGGATGACGGCGGCACGAACACGCAGGGCGGCCTCGGCGCCCCGACCGTGGCCCTGCCCATGCTGGCCGCGGCGACGGCCCCGACCAACAACGTGTTCTGGAGCACGACGGACGCGAAGTGGTTGAACGTGGACGTGCGCGACACGGGTGAGAAACTGGTGGGGCACGGCGGGAGCGACCACGCGAGTTTCAACGCGGTGGGTGTGCCCGGCTTCTTCTGGGATGAGGTGGGCCGGTCGGAGTATGGCTACGGCTGGCACACGCAGCACGACAGGCTCGATATGGCGATTCCTGAGTACCTGAAGCAGTCGGCGACGAACTCGGCCATCGTGGCGTACAACCTGGCGTGCGCCGAAAGGCTGCTGCCGCGAGCGCCCAGCGAAACACTGCCGCGCGACCGGAGCGGGCAGCGGCCCGCGCGCGAGGGCAACCGGCCCGGCGAGGCCACGCCGCCGACGCCATCGGCCCAGCCAGCCACCGCGGTGCCGCACACGCGCGGACAGTGATGCACGCTTGCCGGCGGACGGAATGCAGAAGCCCGGCGGGGACCGCCGGACCACCCAAAGCCGGAGCACCCGGGCCGCATCACGACGGATTATCTGCCCTTGGCAAAGCCCTGCACCGCGGCGGCCGCGGCCTTCAACTGCGCCACCGCATTGGGCGGCACCACGGGCGGCGCGGCCCGCGCAAGTTCGTCGCAGGCCGCCAGAATGCTGGTGGCCATGGCGGCGCAGGCGGCTGTGGTGGCGGCGGGCAAGGTGCCCTGTTGGATGTCGGTGAGGGCCGCACGCGCGACGCCGCAGATGCGGAAGAGCATCTCCACAACGCGGGCCTTGTCGGGATCGGCGCTAAGCGCCTTGGCCCGATCATCGCCCAGTTTTGCGAGGGCCGCGAGGGCGGGCCCGCGCACCTCTCTCACGGCCGACTCGGGCACGCGCACGGCGGCGCCCAGCGCGAGCGTCTGCCCGTCGAGCACGATCGTGTCGGCCTCTTTTCCGGCCTGCGCGGCCACGGCCTTGATCAGGTCCGCCAGTTGATCGGGCGACGCGGCGGGGCCGGTGCGGCCCACGGCGTCGAAGAAGCGGGCGATGCCGAACGCCGCGCCGTAGCGCACGGCCGGGCGCACGTCGGCGAGCGCCCTCCTGAGCATGGCGAGGGAACGCGGCACCGCGAGTTCGCCGGCGATGCGCAGGGCGTTGACCACCTGCTGCTCGGTGCCCTCGGCCACGGTTCTTTCCAGCACCGGCCCCACCTGCCGCGCGTATTCGAGGCGGAAGGCCACGCTCACGCGGTTGGCCTGCAGGGGCCTGAGCACGTCGTCGCGGGTGCGTTTGATCTCGGTGGTGTCGCCCATCAGGCCCGCGCCCCGCGCGGCGACGAAGGCCTTGATCTGCTCCTCCTGGGCTGGCGCCAGCGACTCGGCCGCGGCCACGCTGGCATCGGGCGGCTGCACCACCTGCGCCAGTATGGTGCGCGGGACAGCCAGCATCACCGCTGCCAGCACCACCAACATCATCCATCGACGGGTCTTCACAAGTCGTTCACCTCGGCAAAGTTCGCGGGCAAGGTCGGCCCCGCCCCGGGCAGGGGAGCGGATGGTAGCGGCTACTTGTTCATGTCGGGCTGGCCTTGGGCAGCGCCTACGCCGGCCGCCATCTTGGCCATGATGGCCGCAACGAGGCCCGTGCCGTCGGTGATTGTGCCCGCCCGCACATCGGCGGCGGCGGCCCCGAATGCGTTCACGACCATCGGGAGCATCGCCTTGGCTTGCTGCACCAACTGGGGCGGCATGTCCGGGATGTGCGTTCTCCAGACCCCGTCCATGAGTTTGGCGGTCAGCGCCATGGGCATCCCCTTGCCCTGCACCTGCACCTCGGTCGGCGACACGGCGGTGAAGGTGAGGCTGTCGACGCTCGGGTCCATCTGCGCCAGGGCCGAGGCGATCATCGCGCCACCCGGCCCCGCATCGGCCACAAGTTCGGCGAAGGGCTTGTTGAGTCTCTCGCGGCAGGCCGCGTCGAGATCGGCCGCGGCAGCGCCCATCTGCATCTCAGCCACCACCAACGCCTTCTGCTCCTCATTCGCAATGACAAAGTGGGCCAGCACTTTTTCCACGTCGCCGCTCTTGCGGTCGGCGATCTGCTGCAAGAACGCCGCCTTCACGGCCGCGATTGGGTCGCCCTCCGCCGGTGCCGCGGCGGCATCAGCCGCGGGCGCGGGCTCGGCTCCGGTGGGGGCGGGCGCTTCGGCGGGCGTGGGGGGCGCTTTCTTGCCGGAGAGTTGGCCGACGATCTCGGCGAGTTTGTCGAGTCTGGCCCGTGCGGCCTCCTTGCCGCCCGCGCCGGCGAAACCGTCCTTGGCGGCTTCGTAGGCCTCGCCAGCCTCGCTCAGCACTCCGGCGGCCTGCTCGCGCAGAGTTTTGGCACGATCGGCAAAGCCCGCGGCGCCGCTCAGTGCCGGCTTGGCGGCCGCGAGCAGTTCGAGCAGGGCCAGATGGTCCTGCGTGCCGCGCCCGCGCACGAAGAGGACATCGCCCAGGGCCTGCTGGTACCCCGCGACCTGCAACTTGGCGGCGCTGAGCGCTTCGCCCGAGCCGGCCGTGAGCGCGCTCTTCTTGGCGGCGGCGACGGCATCACGGAAGCCCTTGACGGCGGCGTCAAAGGCCTGGGCCATGGCGCCGTCCGCGGCCCGCGCGGCTTCCAACTCCTCGCCGAGTTTCACCAGCGCGGCCGCGGCGGCCTGGGCCTGCTGACGGGCCGCTTCGGCCTGTCCCTTCGTGGCGCGCGTGGTCTCGTCGAGTTCCGTGCCGGCGGTGCGGACCTGGGCGCGCTCGTTGGCGAACTTCACCAGCAGGGCCGCGGCGTCATCCACGGCGGGCCGCCCGGCAAGGGCATCGGCCTCCACGAAACTCGCCTCTTTGTCGAGGGCATCGGCCTCGCGGCCGATCTGCGTGGCCTGCTGCACCAGCGCAAGCCCCTCGGTGGCGCTCACCTCCGCGGCCCGGGCGCGCAGCGTGCCGGCCTGCGCACGCAGGGCCTTGGCCTGCACGAGCAGGCCGTCGGCACGCTGCTTGAGGGCCGCAACCTGGGACTCAGCCGTCTCACGCGCAGCCGTGGTGGCCGCCACCTGCGTTTCCAGCAGGGCCGCCTTGGCGCTGATCTCCGCCCGGGCCTGGGCGGGGTCAAACCTGGCCAGCGATTCGGCCCGCGCCTGCTGCACCAGCCACTCGTCGAGTTTGCCGCGAATCTCCAGGGCCTTGTTCAGACTCGCGCGCTCGGCGGCGTTGGCCTCCTCCACCTTCAGCGTGGCGAGGCTGGCCTTGGCACGGGCAAAGAGGCTGTTGGCCGCGCTGGCCTGGCCGGGCCGCCGTGTGTCAAGGTGCGGAGTGAGGAGCCTGACCACCTCGTCAAGGGCGGGCCTGAGTTTTTCCTGGCGTGTGTCAACCACGCGGCCGCCGCCGGTGAGCGTGGCCAGCGTGGTCTTGGCGGCCTGGATGGCCTCGCCGGCGGGGTCGCGCTGGTCGCACCCGGCCAGCACCACCAGCGTGAGGGCGGCCGCACCAACCCGAAGACCTGTTGCGAAATGGCTCATGGTTCAGAGTGTCCGTCGTGGGGGGAGAGAAAAGCAGAGCCCCGCCGGGGTGGCGCAAGCGCTTGCGGGAAGGGATGATACAGCACCAACGCGGCCCGCGGAACGCTCACCTCCGGGGCCCGATCGGCGGGGCCTGGTCGCCCGCCGCGGGTGCCGGCCCCGGCGGGAGCAGGCCCGCGTCGGGCGCTTCAAATGGTCGCAGCGGCGTGTACTCAAACGGCAGGTCCGGGCGCGGGCGATAGAGCGCGTTCACCCACGCGATCGCGGCCTTCAAGCGTGGATCGTCCTGCCCGCGAAAACTCGGCCGCCAACGGTCTTTGCCGCCCTGCGGGCCGGGCACCGGCGGGTGCCTGCGGGAAGACTGGTCGCGGGGCAGGCCCATCTGAAAGAGGGGCGAACGCACGGGGCTCTCCAGATCGATCAGCGGTGTGCCGTCGGCCAGCCTGAAGCGTTCCAGAATATACATGTTCGTGTAGACGCTCGCGTCGGAGTTGGGCCGACGGGCGGCGAGCACGAGCCGACCCGCCTGCGTGCCGCCGTGGCAGGCCGTGGTGGAGCACGAGCCACCCAGCCAGGTGCGCTGCACATCGTCGCGAAACAGGCGGGCCGACTCGGGCTGATCCAGCACCTTGACGTGGCCGTACAGGTCGCGGGCACGCAGGCGGAAGAGCAGGTCCAGTTGCTCCGCGAACGCCCGCTTCAACACCGCCTCGCGCCCCTCGCTCGTGCCCGGCACCAGCGGGTTGCCGAGGTTCCGCTCCATCGCCGCCGCCATCACCGCGCGCGGCACTTCCATGCGCGGCGGGCGCTTCAGGTCCACCTCGTAGACCTTGATGAGCGCGATCTGCCCGGGCGTGAGGGGCGGCACCGCGGCGGGCTGGTGCGGCACAACCCCCCCTGCCCCCCCCGCCCCCCCCGCCGCCCCTGCACCATCAGCGCCGCCGGGGGATGGCGCGGGCGGTTGCGGGGGCACGGGCGCGGTCTGG
Source organism: uncultured Phycisphaeraceae bacterium (assembly GCA_964571915.1). Classification (GTDB taxonomy): domain Bacteria; phylum Planctomycetota; class Phycisphaerae; order Phycisphaerales; family UBA1924; genus JAEUIX01. The sequence continues at coordinate 667 of CAZNEU010000315.1, read as the reverse complement.
GCGCGGTCGCGCAACTCGATCTGCCGCGCCAGCATGGTCTGGGCCCGCAGCACCAGCGGGCTGAGGGGCTTGCGCTCGCGGAGGGCATCCAACTCGGCCGCGGCCAGGTCCAGTTCGCGGCGGGCGGTGAGCCAGTCCACCAGCCGCAGGAGTTGCTCCACGTCGTCGTCGGCCACGGCCTTGCGGAGTTGCTGGTACTGCTCGGCGGTGGAGGGCATCACCTTCACGCGGTCCACCTGCTCGGCCTTGAAGGCGGCGTTGATGCCCGCGATGCGGAGCACCACGCGCTCGTCCGAGCGTTCGATGAGGATGCCGGTGTATTCGTGGCCGTCTTTGAGGTAGACCACCGCCTCGCGCAGAGCCGGGGCGGGGGGCGAGGCGGGGGGCTGGGGGGGCGGCTGATGGGCACGCGCCGCGGCGGGCGCGGCGAGCGCGACGGCCAGAGCGCACGCGGCGAGGGCCAGAGCGCATGCGGCCACGCCCGCTCGCGCGCAGGTCCATGAGGCACGGCTTGCGTGGAAGACCGTCATTGGGGTCATTGTTGGGGGGCAGGACGGATGCTGCCCGGACGGCGGAGTTCAGGCGTGCGCACTGCGCGAAGAGGCCACGGCTTGCGCCGTGGCCTCTTTGGTGTCTCGAGTCTGATTTCTCGCGTCTGGCGTCTGGC
>CAZNEU010000314.1:0-4255 GCA_964571915.1 uncultured Phycisphaeraceae bacterium | reverse complement strand
ACAGCGGCGCGCGCTCCAACCGCATCCTTCCTCCGCCCCGTCCGGGGCGGCACTCATAAAGGGGCACCCCTTCCACGGGTTGCGCGTCGGCGGGCTTCGCCCTGCCTCCGCTCCACCCGTGGCTACACCCCTTCGCCCCGCCGGGGCGAAGCGCGGAGCCGCGCGAGCGCGGATGCAGGTCGCGCGAGCGCGGTTGCAGGTGGCCTGAGCGCGGATTCGCGCGGCGCGACAGGCCTTTCAGGTCGCGGCGCAGGTCTCTCGCGCCGCATGGCGTGCCATTCGCGCCGCGCCACGTCCCATTCAGGTGACGGCGCAAGCCAGTCGCGCCGCGCGGCGTGCCATTCGCGCCGCGCGACAAGCCTCTCGCGCGGCGCGCCAAGTGGTTTGCGCCCGGCGCGGGGCGTGAAAACCGGCAAAAACGGCCGGTTTCTCCGCGCACACCACGAGCGGAGACCGAAAACCCGCCGCGGCGGGTCTACGAGACAGGTCGCTGCTGGGGTTATCGCCGCCCCGCGCCGGGCGCGGCCACTGGTCGCCCGGCCCTCCCTGACCGTCGGGCTTCCGTCGCTTCTTCATCGCCGCTCCCTGACGCTCGCGGTTCGTCACCGGCCCTCCCTCTCGCCACGGCGAGTCTTCGACACGGTCGGGCTTCTGTCACTTCTTGATGGCCGCGCCGCCACTCAGTTCGCGGCGGCGGCGGCGGAGTTCCGCATCGATGAACGGCTGGATGTCGCCGTCAAAGACCTTCTGCACGTCGCCGCTCTCGTGCCCGGTGCGGTGGTCCTTCACGCGGCTGTCGTAGACCACGTACGAGCGGATCTGCGTGCCCCAGCCCGTGTCCATGGTGCCGCCCTTGGCCGCGTTGATCTCGGCCTCTCTCTTCTCGTCGGCGATCTGCTCGAGTTTGGCCTGGATGATGCGCAGGCACTGGGCCTTGTTCTGGGGCTGGTCGCGGTAGGTGTTGGCAACAACCATGATGCCCGTGGGCTTATGCACCATGCGGATGGCCGTGGCCACCTTGTTCACGTTCTGGCCGCCGGGGCCGCTGGCGCGCACGAAGGGTGTCACTTCAAGGTCGCGGTCGGGGATTTCCACCTTCACGTCCTCGAACTCGGGCGTGACCTCGACGGAGGCGAAACTGGTCTGCCGCTTCCCCTGGGCGTTGAAGGGCGAGACGCGGGCGAGGCGGTGCGTGCCGCGCTCGCACTTGAGGTAGCCGAAGGCGTAGGCGCCCTTGACGTGGAGCGTGACAGAATCAAGCCCGACCTCGGAGCCGAAGCCTCGCTCGACCTCCTCGATCTCGAACTCGGCCTTTTCGAGGTAGTTGAGGTACATGCGAAAGAGCATCTCGGCCCAGTCGTTGGCCTCGGTGCCGCCGTCGCCCGCGGAGATGGTGACGAAGCAGTTGCGCGGGTCGTGGCGGCCGCTCATAAGAGAACGCAACTCGATGCGGTCCATGTCGCCGGTGAGCGTGAAGAGGATGCCGTCGGCCTCACCGAGCATCTCCATGTCGGGCTGGCCGCTGGTCCCCGCCTCGCGGGCCATGTCGAAGGCGGCCTTGGCATCGGCCAATCGCTTGGCGGCTTCATCCAGCGGGTCCAACTGCGCGTTGATGGCCTTGACGTGGGCCACGACCTTGTTCGCGGCGGCGGGGCTGGCCCAGAAGTCCGCCGATTCCATCCGGCCCTTGAGTTCGGCCCTCAGCGCGGCCTTGGCCGGGTAGTCAAAGCGAGTCGCGGATCGTTACGATCCGCGCCTCGAGGTCGGCGATCACGGGGCCGTGCGCGTCAAAGTGCATGGGGCGAGGGTACGCGGGGAAGGGGACAGGGGGTAGGGGACAGGGGACAGGGGAAAGGCAGGAGATGGCCGCGGCATCAGGCTCTCGGCCAACCGCTCACGTCTCACGGCTCGCGGCTGCCACGCGCGGCGTGGTTACCCTTGCTCCGTGCTCGCACTCACCGCCCAGCCCGCAAGCCCCACGCCGCCGCCCGCCCCTGCGAAGCGGCTCGCGCTCTCGGGGCAACTGGCCGTGCTCACGGGCGTGGTGCTGGTGCTGCTCTGCCTGGGCATCCTCATGCTGCGCACGCTGGGGCGGAGGGCGACAGCAGGGAGCGCACGCACGGCCGCCAAGGGCAAGGGCAGGCCGGTGAACCCGTGGGTGGAATCCGGGCGGCGGCTGATTGAAGACCGTGGGGCGCCGGACGAGCGCGGGCCCAGCACCGGAGGCAGCAGCACATGAACCCCTTCGCCGCCATCACCGGCAACAAGCCCGTGGCGATTGTTACGGGCGGCACCAGGCGCGTGGGTGCGGCCGCGGCCCGCGCCCTCACCGCTGCCGGGTGCGATGTGGTCATCACGCAGCGCGGCGGGCCGCAGAACGCCCCCCCCCCGGCGGATGCCGGCTCGCACGCCGCGGCTGTGGATGTGGACCTTGGCGACCTTGCGTGGGTCGAGGGTTTGGGGCGTGAGTTGGCGGGTGCGCTGCCGCGCGTGGATGTGCTGGTGCACAACGCGGCGTTGTACCAACCCACGCCGCTGGCGAGCGTATCGGCGGGCGAGGCTCTTTCGCACTACCGGGTCAACGCGCTGGCGCCGCTGCTGCTGTCGCGGGCGCTGGCGGCACGCCTGAGTGCATCGGCGCTCAAGGACCCGGCTGGCAGGGCGATGGGCGGGGCGATCGTGTGCATGTGCGACATTCACGCGATGGGTGAACTGGGGCGGCCGCGGCGGGACTTCATCGCGTACTCCATGAGCAAGGCCGCGCTGCTGGAGATGGTGCTGGTGCTGGCGAAGGAACTGGCCCCGCGCGTGCGCGTGAACGCGGTGGCCCCGGGCGTGGTGGCCTTTCCCGACACCGGGCACGAGAGCGACGCCGCGGCCCAGGGCCGCTACCTGGCGCGGGTGCCGCTGGGCCGCAGCGGCACGCCCGAAGAGGCCGCGGCGGCGGTGCGCTGGCTGGCGCTGGAGGCGGGGTATTGCACGGGACAGGTGATCCGTGTGGACGGGGGACGGGCGCTGACGTGACGAGTGCGTGGCGGCGCGGTGGCTCACCCCGCCAGCGCGGCCAGGCGTGCCAGATAGGCCGCGCTGGGTGCCACCTTGCGGCGGGCCATGGCGGCCGTGGCCACCGCGATGAACTTGTCGTGGCGGAAAGGCTTTGGGGCCGCGTCGGTACACCACGAGAAGCGTTCGATGGTGCCCACGGCCGCGGCCGTGGCCGCGAGCATGGAGCCGGTGCCGACGATGCAGCCGGTCATGAGGCGCGTGCAGATGGCGGTCTTGACGTGGTCGCCGATGACGGCCCCGAGAAACCGCTGGCCGGTGCGTTCGTTGGGCCCGGGCTTGCCGGTGGAATCGAAGGCGCGGCAGTTCACCTCGCCGTAGGTGTTGAGCAGGTTGCTGTTGGTGGTGCCCGCGCCCAGATTGACCCACTCGCCCACCCACGAATCACCCAGATGGCCGTCGTGCCCCTTGTTGGCGAAGCCCTGAAAGATGGTGCCCCCCACTTCACCCGCTGCCTTGCACCACGGCCCGATGGCCGTGCGGGCCTTGATGAGGGCGCGATCGAGCACCGCAGAGTGCGGGCCGATGTAGGCGGGGCCGAGGATGGATGCGCCGGGGCGGACCACCGCGTGCTCATCGATCACGATGGGGCCGCTCTCGGTGTCGAGGATGACACCGGGGTAGACCTTCGCGCTTCGAGCGATGGTGAGCGCGTGGCCGGGGATGACGACGGCCTGCGGGGGCGCGCCGACCGTGGGGATGGCCGCGACCAGCAGGGGCAGGTCGATATCCAGCGCGGCATCGCGGAACGCGCGGATGTGCCAGGGCCGCTCCAGCAGCACGTGGTTGGTGGGCGCTGTCGCGTGCAGGCCGTGGGGCATCCAGCCGCGGGCGGCGAGGGCGGCAACATCTGCGTGGGGCACGCACGCGGCGACAAGGTGGCCGCTGGAAGTCTCCACGATGCACTCGCCGGGCTTGAGCGCAAGCGCGGCGGGCAGGGGCAGCACGCAGCGGCCGTTGATCGCCAGCACCGCGCTGTTGCCGCCCGCATCACGAAGCGGCTGATTCACGCTCACGCCCGGGTGGCACTCGGCCGCAAGGGCGGCCAGCGGTTGGGGCACCCAGAGGCCGTCCACATCCATGGCGCTGTGGAGCGTCCAGCGGTCGATGGTGGTGAGGGCGCCGGTGCGGATGTCGAAGGCGGCGCGCAGGTCGGTGAGCGGCGAGAGCAGGCCGCGCCCGTCATCGAAGA
>CAZNEU010000313.1:0-2585 GCA_964571915.1 uncultured Phycisphaeraceae bacterium | reverse complement strand
TGGCGTAGCCGGGCACTGCGGCTGCGGGCTGCCCGGGCTGAACGGCGCCTACCAGCGGCCGCAGGGCCACGGCCGCCTTGTCTCGATACGCGGCGAGCATCGCCGCCACGTCCCACGAATCCCGCGACGGGTCAAACCATTCGGAGCCCGGCGTGTTCAGGCCGTCGCCCTTGAGTTTGGCCACACCCACGGGCCAGCCGATCACGGCCGGGTCCGGCGAGAGCATGGGCAGCGAGCGCAGCACATCCAGGCTCGCGGTGTTGATGTTCACCGTGCCGGGGATGGAACTGGTGAGCGAGCCGGGCAGGGGCGAGGTGCTGAAGCGATCCAGCAACCCCAGCGCCAGCGGCAGGCGCTGCCCGCGCGGCAAGGACGTGGCCGGGTTGAACTCGCGCAGACCCGCGGTCGGTTGGGCGGGGTCATCAAGGAACGCAAAGAACGCATCCGGGCGGAGTTTGCCGCGCACCAGCACCGGCTCCACCTCCAGCGTGGTGCCTGTCGCGTCGCGCTTGCCCGCCACGGCGAACTCGGGGCTGGTCTCCATCTCCGGGCCGTCAAAGCCCATGGCCACGGCCGCGGCTTCGGAGAGCGTCGTCCACTGCACGTTCAACTGCACCTTGTCGCCCAGGTCGGCGAACATGCCCGTGCCCGCCGCGCCGTCGGTGTGCGCGACGGCTTCGGGGTCGTTGCAGGGTCCGAACGCGGGCACTTCCAGCAGGTCCATCGGGCGCAGGGGCGTGGCCGGCACCGCGCTGCCCAGCCGCCCGGGCGGGCGCTGCACACGCAGCATGTCGCCGTCGCGCGGCACGGGCAGCAGCATGGGAATGGAGACGCGCGACTGGGCCAGCGAGAGCCCCGCCACGTTGTACGGTGTGGGCCCCGCCACGTTCACAGCGGGCACGTCGGCGTTGAGGAAATCCCCCTGAGCCTGGATCGCCGATGGCACCATGTCCACAGCCGGAATCACGCGCAGGGCCTGCGAGGTGCGGTACGACTCAAGGCCGGCGACCAGGCGCCCGAGGCGGTCGGCCCGGGGGGCGTGGAGCGTGGCGGGGATGCTGCTGGAGATGGGGTTGCTGTTGAGATCGGCCTCGGAGATGCGGTCCATGTCGAGGATGGACATGGTGAGGGTGTTGGGCGGCATGAAGTGCTCATCGGCGAAGCGGGCGTTGATGGAGAGCGCGGCGGCGCTCCGCCGGTACACGTCGCTCACGTTGGCATCGAGCAGCGAGGTGGACTTGGATTCCACGCAGTAGAGGGGCAGCACGCCCGCCTGCGGCGTGTCTTGCGGCCGGCGGGCGCTCCCCCAGAACATGAAGGCCGGGCCTTCCTCGCCCGCCTCGGCGCCGGTGGGCAGTTGGACGCACAGGTGGCTGTCGGCCTTGAAGCGGCGGTCCCATGTGCCGCGCCGTGTCGGCGGTTCCGGGTCGCGCAGGCGATCCACCAGAATGTCGTGCGGGCGTGCCAACGCATTGTTGCTGCCCACCGTGGGGCTGAGCGCGTTGCGCTGCACGCGCCACAGGCGCACCACCCGGTCCTTGTCGCTGTCGGCGCAGGGAGTCGGCGGCTCGGTCTCCTCGATCGTGCGCCCCGCGCCGCCGAAGATGCCCAGCGAGGGCGGCGGGGGGCGTACGTCCATGGTCGAAAAATCCAGCAGCGGCAGGCGCGTGGCCGCGGCGATGTTGGCCGGCTGGTAGAACTGACCCTCGATGAAGTTGCGCACGCCGGGGCCGTCGGCCGTTACGCCGCCCGATGTGCCCGCGAATCCCGCATCCACGGCCACGAACCGCTGCGCGATCTGGGCCACGGGCTGATCGACGATGTAGAACGTGCGCGTCTCGCCCGGCAGCAGGATGCCCGGAGCGGTCATGGTGTTCGAAGCATCATCGTACTTCGCCAGGCCGTAGATCCGCCCGCCGAACTCGATGTAATACGTTACATCTTCGGGCGCGAACGCATCGCCCGCCAAGCGCGGCACCACGCGGCCCGTGCCGCTCTCCACCTTGTGCCCGCCCAGGGCGATCTCGCAATCAAACGGGTTGTGCAACTGGATGGCCATGGTCTCAAAGAGGTAACTCTTGTTGCCCACGCTTGCCGGGCCGCCGATCTTGAGTTTCTCGCCGTCGACGGTGACGCACTTGGCATCGCCGGGCTGCACCACTTGCGTGGCGTACATGGCCAGGAGGCCCGCCTGCGTGATGAAGGGCTGGGGCGTGATGCCCAGCACGGTGAGGCCCGCGGTGCTCAGGCCGGGCGGGCTGGCCGCGCCGCTCAGGAGCGGCGCCAGACGTTGGGCGAGCGTGGGGTTCGGCGTGGGGGGGATCGTCGTGCCGGGCCAACTCTCGCTCGAAGCGGGAATGGCCCAGTCGGCATCCAGCCGCCCCGCAATGCGCGGGGCCTTCTCGCGCCCGGCGATCAGGCCCGTGAACGCATCCGCCGGGAACGCGGCGGGAAAATCGTTCAGCCCTTCGCCCGCGCCCCACGGCCCGCCGTCAATGATGGTTCCGCCCGAGGCGCTATCAACGCCGCCAAACATGAGTTTGCGCGCGTAGCCGGGGTCGGCGGGAAACTTGCCGCCCAGGGGC
>CAZNEU010000312.1:0-4165 GCA_964571915.1 uncultured Phycisphaeraceae bacterium | reverse complement strand
GCGGTTGCCGGTGGTGTTGCTGATGGTGCGGAGTTCGGCAAAGGGCACGGCCAGGCGTGCGCAGACGTGGCCCACGGCCGCGCCCTCCATGGCCTCGGCGAGCGCGCCGGTGCGGAGCGCGACCTGCGCGGCGAGGGCAGCGGTGCCGGAACAGGTGGAGACGGTGGCGATGGGACCGAGGGCATCGGCGAGGGGGCGGAGGGCTTCGAGCAGGGCCGGGTGAGCGGGGATGGCATTGCCCGCGAAGGGGCCGAGGGGGAAGCCGAGATCGGAGCAGGAGACGAAGCCGGTAGGTGCGTCGAGGCCCTCATCGGCGTAGATGCTGGCTGTGGCGAGGATGGCGCGAGCCGGCGACGGAGCATCGAAGTCGGCTTGCCGAGCCGCGCCGACTTCGATGGCACGAGGCGGACCACCCGGGGAGGCAACGGGCAGGAGGCCCGCGATGCCCAGCGACAGCACGCACGCGTGACGGGCCGGGTCGATCGTGCGGGCGGTGGCGGCGGCGGCGTTGGCCTTGCCGATGCCGGAGAGCAGGCAATCGAAGCGGTCGGTGAGGGGTTCCATTCGCCAATCGCCGGAAACGCTGGCGACGGGGGTGGGTGCGTTGACGCTGCGGGAAGCGATGCCGCGCAGGCCGGAGACGAGGGCACGCCACTCGGCGGGGGCGGCGGCGACCAGCAGCACGCGCCTGGAGCCCTGCCAGTTGGCGAGAACACCGGTCATGACGGGAGCGTATGAGGGCCTTTGGTACGGCCACGGCCCTATCATGTGGGGGCGCGGTGCAGAACTGAGAACCCCATGCCGACAAAAGTGAAACCACAGGGGCGCGGGTTGGATGCGCGGCTCGCGTGGGTTTCGCCCCGGGCCCTGCTGGGATTGACCGCTGCGCTGGTGGTGGCCGCGGGGAGCGTGGCGGTGGTGGCGGGGGCGGCGCGGCAGCCGCCGCGGTCGCGGGGCGCGAGTTTGACGGAGAGCGTGGCGGTGGTGGTGAGCACGTTCGACATCAACGCGACGGCGGTGGGCGAACTTGAGGCGCGGCGGCAGATCGAGATCCGCTCGCGTCTGGAGCAGCCCACGACGATCGTGGATGTGCTGCGCGAGGGGACGAACGTGAAGGCGGGTGAGGTGCTGGTGCGGCTGAACGCGGACAACATTCAGCAGCAGATCGACGAGGAGATGCTGCGGGTGGAGACGGCCCGCGCGGACCTGGCGGTGGCGGAGAACGCCTACGAGATTCAGATCAACGAGAATGATTCGGCGCTGCGCAAGGCGATTCTGGCGGTGGAACTGGCTCAACTGGGCCTGAAGCAGTGGCTCGAGGGCGAAGTGGCCGCGATGCGGAGCAAGAACGAACTGGACCTGGACAAGGCCAAGCGCGAGTTGGAGCGTTTGAGCGACCGGTATCAGCGGAGCCAGACACTGATCAAGCGCGATTTTATTTCGCGGGACGAACTCAAGCGTGATGAACTGGCGTTTCTGGAGGCCCAGGCCGCGCTGCAGACGGCGGAACTGAACCGCCGGATTTACGAGAGTTTCGAGTACCCCAAGGGGGACAAGACCAACCGCAGCACGCTGGAAGAGGCGACGGCGGAGGTGGAACGCGTGCGTCGCAAGAACGAGAGCCAACTCGCCAGCCGCAACGCCGACCGGATCAACCAGCGCCAGCAACTCACGGTGCGCGAGAGCAAACTGGCCAAACTGCGCGAGCAACTGGAGGCGGCCACGCTGCGGGCGCCCTCGGAGGGCATGGTGGTACACGCCACCAGCCTGAACCGCGACCGCTTCGGCGGCGATGCCCGCGGCACGATGGAGGTGGGTCGGCAGGTGACGCGCAACGAACTGCTGATCGTGCTGCCCGACACGAGCGAGATGGTGGCGAGCGTGCGCGTGCCCGAGAGCGTGGCGGGCAGGGTGCGGCCCGGACAGATGGCCACGATCCGGATTGATGCCCTGCAGAACCGGACCGTGCGCGGCGAGGTGCTGAGCGTGGGCGTGCTGGCCGAGAGCGGGGGCTTCCGCGACCCGAACCTGCGTGAGTACACCGTCAAGATCAGGCTCGATGACAGCGCGCTGACGATGGGCGTGCCGCTGCGGCCCTCGATGCGCTGCGAGGCCGAGATCGCGCTCGACCGCGTGGAGCGGGCTCTGGCCGTGCCGGTGCAGGCCGTGTTCACGGACGGGCCGGTGCGTTTCGCGTATGTGGAGAGCGACGACGGCTGGAAGCGCAGGCCCGTGCGCATGGCGCGGCGGAGCGACCGGTATGTGGAGATTCTCGCGGGGCTGACGGAGGGGCAGCGTGTGCTGGTGCGTGCTCCGGCCGCGGGCGAGGTGCCCGAGGCCGCGTGGGACAAGGCCGAACTGAACGCCGCGGGGCTGGACATTGGCAGCGATGGAAAGGTTGTGGCCCAGGGCCGACCGGGCGGTGGCGGTGGCGGGGGCGGGGGTGCGGGCGAGGGCGGCGCATCGGGCCGGGGTGGTGAGGGGGCCGGGGCGCCGGAGGGTGCCCCCGGCAGCACTCCCAACCGCACGCCGCGGGGCACGCGGCCTGCGGGTGAGAGGCGTGCGGCCCCCGGCGGTGAAGGCGAGCGACCAGCGGCGCCGGGCTCGGAGCCGGCGCGGCCCGATCCGCCGGCGGAGAAGCCTGCCGCGCCGGGCACCAAGTCGGGCCGCTAGACCGGGCAAGTTCGTCGGGGGGGCCCGTTGCGATTCATTCTCAGCGGCACTACCATGCGGGTGTGAACCCACCCCTTGCCTGCACCCAGCCTCAGCCCCATCCGAACCAGGGCGACCCCGTCGCGTCCGACGGCAGCGGTAGCACGCCGGACGTGGCCACGGTTCCGTTGGCCAAACTCAGGGTTGGGCAGCGCGGCACGATTCAGGAGAAGCGGCTGGCGGAGCCGGACAAGGCCGTGCTTCGGGCCATGGGCCTGTCGTGCAATGCCTCGGTCACGCTCTGCCGCCAGGGCGAGCCGTGCATTGTGGCGATTACGACGGGCGGGGCGGCTGGCGGTCGCCTGGGCGAGGCCGGGGGGGCCAGAGACGGCGGCTGCCGGATCGGCCTGACGCGCGAACTCTCCGAGAAAATCTTCGTTTCGCTGCACCAGGCGCACTAGGCCAAGGACCGGCTGCATGGGGACACCTTCACCGTCCGTGGTTCGCGCCGCCGCCCCACGCGGCGCAGAGGCCAACGGCCCGAAGCGCGTGGCGCTGGTGGGCAACCCCAACACGGGCAAGACCACGCTGTTCAACCGGCTGACAGGGCTGCGTCGGCGAACATCGAACTTCCCCGGCACCACGCTGGATGCGCGCATCGGGCGCGGCGGGCCGCCAGACTCGCCGATTGATCTGATCGACCTGCCGGGGGTCTATTCACTGTCGCTGGACCAGTTGGAGGCCAGGGTCTGCCGCGAGACGCTGGACGGGACGATGGTGGTGGGCGGGCGCACGGGCGAGCCCGACGCGTTGTGCGTGGTGGTGGATGCGACCAACCTGGCGCGCAACCTGCGGCTGGCGGGCGAGGTGCTGCGCCGGCGCCTGCCCACGGTTGTGGCGGTGAACATGATTGATCTGGCCCGCAAGCGCGGCCTGCGGTTTGACGAGGCGGAACTGGCCAAGCGGCTGGTATGCACGGTGTTGGCGTGCTCGGCGCGCACGGGGGAGGGGCTGGGGGCCCTGGGGGCGCAACTGGGCGCGGCGACGATCCCGTCGCGGACGCCGCCGGGGGATGAGGAGAGTTTGTTCGCGTGGGCGGATGAGGTGTACGCCGCGGCCGCCTCCGGGCCTGCGGCGGGCGCGGCGGGGCAGCGGATGCCCAGCGCGATCGGGCACACTGTCAGTGATCGGCTGGACCGATTTTTCACCGGGCCGCTGACGGGCCTGGGGGCGTTCGTGCTCATCATGGGCGCGCTGTTTGTGAGCATTTTCTCGCTGGCGGCGTGGCCGATGGAGTGGATCGGGGCCGGGTTTGAGTGGGTGGCGGGGCTGGTTCGCGGGGCGCTGCCGGCGGGGCTGGTGAGTGAACTGCTGGCCGACGGGATCATCAGCGGGGTGAGCGCAACGGTGGTGTTTCTGCCGCAGATCTGCCTGCTGTTTTTCCTGATCTCACTGCTGGAGGACACGGGGTATCTGGCCCGCGCGGCGTTTTTGATGAACAGGCTGCTGGCAC
>CAZNEU010000311.1:0-2640 GCA_964571915.1 uncultured Phycisphaeraceae bacterium | reverse complement strand
CCGCACATTCTGGGGCCGATTCTGGACGGGCGCGCGGACGTGGTCTTCGGCAGCCGCTTTGTGGGCGGGCAGAGCCACCGGGTGCTGTACTTCTGGCACCGCGTGGCCAACCGGGGGCTGACGCTGCTCTCGAACGCCTTTACCAACCTGAACCTGACGGACATGATGACCTGCACCAAGGCGTTTACGCGGGCGGTGGTGCGTGGAGACGGGAAGCGGCCGGGCCTGACGATTCACGAAGACGGCTTCGGCGTGGAGGCTGAACTGACCGCGAAGATCGCGCGGGCGAAATGGCGGGTGTACGAGGTGGGCGTGAGTTACAGCGGACGGACGTACGCGGACGGGAAGAAGATTCGCTGGACCGACGGCTTGCGGGCCTTGGCGTGCATCGTCCGGTATTCGTGAGGCGGGGCGTGGCGCTGGGAGGGGAGGGAAAGTTCCGCCGCGCGGGTGCATTGGCCGGCCTCGACGAACGTTCTCCTTCCAGAACTTCATGGCGGACGCGGCGTACACTCCAAACCTTGGCACGGCGGGCCGGTCTTGGCCCCGCCGCGAGCAGCGTTGTGCTGCGGCCGACACCCCGACCGCTTCCCCACCCCGCGATGCCGGGAACAGCGTCAGCAGGACTTCACCGGCCGTGGCACGCACTTTCAAGTCTGGCGACGAGGTTGAAGGCTTCAAGGTCATGTCCGAGATCGGGCGTGGCGCGGCCTCCATCATTTACCTCGTGCAGGACGCCCGGACCAAGCAGATCTGGGCCCTCAAGCACGTGGCCAAGGGCGACTCGAAGGATGCCCGGTTTCTGGAGCAGTCCGAACTCGAGTACCAGGTGGCGAGCAAACTCAACCACCCCGGCGTGCGCCGCATCGAGCGGATGATCAAGATCAAGAACGGCATTCTCAGCGTGGGCGAACTGCTGCTGGTGATGGAACTGGTGGACGGCGTGAGCGTGGACAAGCGCCCGCCCAAGACCTTTGACCAGGCGGCGCACATCTTTGAGCAGGTGGCGCGGGGCATGGCCTACATGCACGCGCAGGGCTTTGTGCACGCCGACATGAAGCCCAACAACATCATCGTGGATGAGAAGGACGTGGCCAAGATCATCGACCTGGGGCAGTCGTGCCCGATGAACACGGTGAAGAAGCGGATCCAGGGCACGCCCGACTACATCGCCCCCGAGCAGGTGCATCGCCGCCCCATCACGCACAAGACCGACATTTACAACCTGGGCGCCACGATGTACTGGGCCCTCACGCACCGCTTCGTGCCCACGGCCCTGGCCAAGCCCGATTCGCTGGTGGGCTCGATCGACGACATGCTGATCCCGCGGCCCACGCCGCCGTCGGAACTGAACAAGCGTGTGCCGCAGATGTTCAGCGACCTGATCATGGAGTGCGTGGAGATCGAGCCCGCGGGCAGGCCCGACACCATGGGCGTGGTGGCGGATCGGCTGCAACTGGTGAAGGCCAAACTCGCGGCGGAGGGGCAACTGCGCCGCAGCGGCTCGTGGGCACGGGTGGACGATGAGAACGCCAAGAGCAAGAGCGGGTCGCGTGCCGCGCTCCCGGCGGATGATGACTCGGTGGACCTTGAGGACATCAGCGATTTCAAGAAGAAGAAGTGAAGCGTGAGCGATGGCGGGGGCGTGCTTGCGGGCCTTGACCTGACGCGGGCGGAGCCGGTGATCGGCGCGCTGCGGGCGGGCGCGGCGGCGAACCGCGGCGCTGCCTGCCGGCGCGGCAGCACAGACCACCTCGTTGAACCGGCCGAGGTGATCGCCACGGGCGACCTGCACGACAACCCGCTGCACCTGGCCCGCCTGGTGCGGATGGCGGGGATGGACGGGGGCGGGAAAGATGCCACCCCCCCCACCGCTCACATCACGTTCCACGAGATCATCCATTCTGACCGGCTCGTGAACGGGATGGATTTTTCGTTCCGGGCCCTGACGCGGATCGCCGCGCTCAAGGCGGCGTTTGCGGAGCGTGTACACACGCTCCTGGCGAACCACGAACTGGCGCAGATCGTGGGGGCGGGGATCGTGAAGGACGGGCTGAACGTGGTGGGCGCGTTCAACGACGCTGTGGAGTACGCCTTTGGCGATGAGGCGCCCGCGGTGCAGGAGGCCATCGGCGATTTCATTCGTTCCATGCCGCTGGCGCTGCGGTGCCACGTGCCCCGCACAGCGGACGGTGCAACCCGCGACACGCTCTGCACGCACAGTCTGCCCGCGCCGGACCTGATGGACCGCTTCGACCCGCTCGTGCTGGACCGCGAACTGAGGGAGGATGACTATGTGCCGCGGCGGGGCTCGGCGCACCTGCTGGTGTGGGGGCGTGGGCATGAGCAGCGGCACCTGGACCACCTCGCGGCATCGCTGGGGGCGGGCCTGTTCATCCTCGGGCACGAGAAGGCGGATGAGGGCGTGCTGCGGATCGGCACGAACGCCATTGTGCTGAACACCGACCACGAGCGCGGGCGGGTGCTGCGGTTCCGCAGCGACGAGGCGCTGAGCGCGGCGGAGGCCGAAGCACGGAGTGAGCCGCTGACCACCCACACCGACTAACGTGCCCACGTGCCTCAGCAACGCGGACCCGCTGCGCCCGACGCCCACCCCGCCCCGCCGCGCTGCCCGGCGTG
>CAZNEU010000310.1:0-11123 GCA_964571915.1 uncultured Phycisphaeraceae bacterium | reverse complement strand
TCCACATCGCCCACCGGCACCACCACCACGCCGTCGGCCGTCACCGAAACCGTCACTTCGAGCGGGCCCTGGTCAAAGTCGCTCATGCGCCTGTTCCCTTCCGCGCGCCAGAACCCGCCGGCGCGGAGGCCGCCGGTGCGGCCGGGGGCGTGCCCGGCGGTGCCTGCTTGCGGAGTTTGGTCATCGTCAGCCGCATGCCCGCCCCCTCCCGCCGCTCGTACTTCACCTCGTCCATCACCTCGTGAATGATGTGAACGCCCAGGCCCCCGGGCCGGATGTCCTCGAGGTTCCGGCTCTTGATCTGCGCGAGTTCCACCTGCCTGGCCTCATCCTCGATCACGATCGTGATGCCCGAGGTGGGGTTGCCGCCCTTCTGCAAGTCCTCCAGCGTCGGGATGCCGCCCAGCGGGTGCAGTTTGATCCAGATCGGCCTGTCGTGCGCGTTGCCGTACCCGTGCTTGATCACGTTGCACAGGGCCTCATCCACCGCCAGGGCCAGTTGCCCGCACGCCTCATCGCCGAACCCCAGCCGGCGGGCCACCGATGCCACCATCTCCCGCATCCCGCTCAAATAGAGCTTGTTGCTGCGGACCTCGACGCTGATCTCGGCTGGGTGGGGCATACTTCGCTGGAGCATCCGCCGGCCTGGGGCAAAGCCGGGTCTCTGAGAGGGAGGGTACTCACTTTGCCAAAGGCGCGGCGGGGCGATCTTCCGCCACCTTCCCGGGTGCCGTGGGGTGCCCCCTCAGCCAATCCCTCCATCGTGCCACCATCGCCCCACGCTCCCGCGGCGGAGCCGCGTGGTCGTAGCCCAGCCGCCCGCCCGTGAACCGCTCCAACGTGGATATCGCCATCACCCGCGCCGCCTGGTCCTCCGACTCCAGCATGTCGATCAAATGCGGGATGCTTGTCCGATCCCCGTCCTTGGCCGCCCTCAGGGCCGCGTGGATCTGGGCCGCCGGGTCGGGGGCATCAAACCCGGCACCCAACCCGGGGCCTTGGCACCCGCCCAGCACCAGAACCACAGACGCAAAGGGGGCAAGCCATCGGCCAGACATGCCGTGAGCGTATCAGCGCCGCAACGTCCGACGCGGCCCTCGCCCCCGGTTCGCACGCGCAGAAGTTGCTGCGCAAAGCCAGAAGTGCAGGCGATCGGCAACGGATGCCGATCTGTTCCGGCCCGAACCTGTGTACGTGGCAGGATGCCGCGGAGATTGACCATGGCCAACCAGGATGGCGCAGCCACACCCCCACCTTCCCCAACACCCGCCCCCACACCCCCGGGCGCGGCCGCACCGCCTCCCGCGGCCGTGAGGGCCGCGCAAGACGCGATCGCCGCGGCTCGGTCTGCTCAGGGCGAAACCGCCACCGTCGATCCTCCCAACCGCACCGGCAACGAAGGTGCAACCCGCTTCGAGGCGCCGGTCATCAAGCATCCCGAGCACGACACGGCCCCCGAAGGCATCAAGATGCTCGACGATGTGGCCCTGAACGTCAAGATCGAACTCGGCCGCACCAAGATGCTCCTCGAAGATGTCCTCCGCCTCGGCGAGGGCTCCGTCGTCGAACTCGACAAACTCGCCGGCGACCCCGTTGACGTGTACGTGAACGACCGGCCCGTGGCCCGCGGCGAGGTGCTCGTGCTCAACGACAACTTCTGCGTCCGCATCAACGAGATTCTCTCACCGCCGGGCGCCGAAGCCGCCTGACCTTCCGCACACACTCTCGCAGGAACGACGGACGGAGTCCGTCGGGAACAAAGGGCCAGGACGGCCAGATGCTCACTTCGACGCTCACAACCCGCATTCAGCGACTCGGCGCAACCGCGCTTGTGCTGTCGCTCGCCTTGGCCGCCTCGGCCCAACTCATCGCCCCCGAATTGCCAGCGCCGTCTGCCCCCGCACCCCCCCCCGCTGCCGCCGCGCTTCCCGCCAGCGAACTCCGCCCCCTCCCCGGCCCGGGCCTCACGCGCACCCCCGCGACCCTTCCCGGCACGCCCCCCCAAGCCACCACAACCCGCCCCGGCGCATGGGGCGACACACTCGCCATGGCCCTGCCGCTCGCGGCCGTGGTCGGGCTTGTGCTCATCTGCGCCGCGGTCCTGCGGCGTGTGGCCCGCAACTCCGGCGGCCTCTGCGCCGCCATGACGGCCGGCCGCTCGCCCGGCGGAATCGTCGAAGTTCTGTGCCGCTATCCGGTCTCGCGGGGGCAGGCCCTTGTGCTGCTCCGGGTTGATCGGCGCGTACTCCTCCTCTCTCACGCCGCCGGCGCACGCCACGGCGCGGCATCCTTCACCACCCTCTCCGAGTTCAGCGACCACGACGATGTCGCCTCCATCCTCGCCAAAGTGAACGATGCCGAGCCCGGCAAGCCGGGCGCGTGGGCCGCGGCGAAATCCGCCAACGCCCGCTTCCACGCCGCGCTCAGACTGTTCGAGGGTCCCGCGCCCGCCGAGCCTTCGCCCGAATCCGAGCGGGCCACCGGCCGCCGCATCGTGGGCACCGACCACGGCGACCGCGTCAGCGTGTGGGATGAGCACGCCGCCAGCCTGCCACCCGCCATCGCCCCGCCGCGCGAAACCCACGACCCCGCATCCGGCGTCCACGCCCGCCTCGCGGCCCTGCGCGGCCGGGCCACGCTGGGCACCATGCACGGCGCGATGGGAGGTGCCGCGTGAGCCACACCCACACGCTGATACTGGCGGCCGCGTCGCTTCTTGCCCTGCTCGTGGTGGCCGCTGGCCCCGCGCTCGCGCAGGAATCCTTCGGCCCGCCTCTGCCCGGCACGCCCGAAACCACGCCGCTCACCCCGGCCCCGGCAGGCTCGGCCAGCCCCTTCGATGTGCTCGCACCGGGCCCCATGACCGACGGCGCCGACCCCATGAACCCCGCCGCCATGCTCGCGCGCGCGGGCCAAACCCTGCCGGGGGCCCAGGGCAGCCAGAGCAAGGGCCTTTCCGCCGCGCTCAACATCGTGCTCGTGCTCACGGTGCTCACGCTGGTTCCGTCGATCATCCTGATGACGACGTGCTTCCTGCGCATCGTCATCGTGCTCGGGCTGCTCAAACAGGCCCTGGGCACGCAGCAGATGCCCCCCAGCCAGGTGCTGCTGGGCCTCGCCCTCGTCATGACGCTCGTCGTCATGGCCCCCACGCTCGACCGCATCAACCGCGAGGCCATCGAGCCCTACCGCGCCGGCGCAATCAGCGACTACACCACCCTCTGGGACAAGGCCAAGCAGCCCCTCCGCGATTTCATGTTCGATCAGATCGAGGCCACCGGCAACTACTCCAGCCTCTACATGGTCCTCAACCAGCGCGGCATAGACACCAGCCGCCCCGAAACCCTCACCCGCGCCAGCGTGGACATGATCTCCCTCGTCCCCGCCTTCGTCCTCAGCGAGATGAAGGTCGCCTTCCTCATGGGCTTCAAGGTCTACCTCCCCTTCCTCGTCATCGACATGGTCATCTCCAGCCTCCTCATCTCCATGAGCATGATGATGCTGCCCCCGGTCCTTATCAGCCTCCCCTTCAAGTTGCTCCTCTTCGTCCTCGTCGACGGCTGGCAACTCATCGTCGGCAGCCTCATGTCCAGTTTCGTCGTGCCCGGCGCGGGTGGCACAAGCGCGGGCACCGTCGCTGCCGTTGCCACGGGCCTGCAAACCGTCCTGACCGGCTAGCCGCGTCTCGCTTGGGCCTGGCGTTTTCCGCGTGTCCCCTGTCCCCTATTCCCTGTCCCCTTTCCGCTGTCCCCTGTCCCCTCACCCCTGTCCCCTCCACCATGCCCTACGACGAGAACACGCTCGACCTGGTCCGCCAGACCCTCCTGATCACCCTCAAGATCGCCGGACCCATCCTCATCGCGGGCGTGGTCATCGGCCTCATCATCAGCATCATCCAGGCCATCACGTCCATTCAAGATCAGGCCCTCGCCTTCGTCCCCAAGATCGTCGTCATGCTCATGGTCGCCGTCCTCATGATCTCCTGGATCGCGGCACGCCTTGTGGCCTTCGCCGCCGAAATGTTCCTCCTCCGCTAATCCCTCCTTGTTCGCCGGCCGCGCCGATGGAAGCACTCGTCCTTCAGGTCGTGCCCTTCTTGCTGGTCTTCAGCCGCCTGTCGGGCGTCATGCTCGCCGCGCCCATCCTGGCCTCCACCGTCATCCCCGGCAAGGTGCGTGTGCTGCTGGTCATCGGGCTGACGGCCGCCGTGTACCCCACCGTGCTCCCGGGCGCCCTGGCCGGGTCCACCGTCAACCCTTCCGCCAACCTCGACATCCTCACGCTCGCCGTGGCCGTGGCGGGCGAGGTGATGCTGGGGTTCCTCATCGGCCTGCTCGCCATGCTCCCCATCGCCGCGGTGCAACTCTCCGGCGTGGTGATGAGCCTGCAACTGGGCATCGGCCTGGGCTCCATCGTGAACCCCGCCCTCGACACCGAGAGCGACGTGATCGGCGAACTCCTCACCCACATCGCCCTCGCGGCGTTCCTGGTGATGGGCGGCCTGGAGATGGTCTTCGTCGCCGTCTGCAACTCCTTCGCCCATGTGCCCCTCGCCGGCTTCGGGCCATCGCTCGCACCCCTCGACCTGCTCGTGGGCACGCTCCAGTCGGGCTTTGAACTCGCCCTGCGCCTCAGCCTCCCCCTCATGGGCCTCATCCTCATGGAGACCGTCGCCACGGCCTTCGTCAGCAAGACCATGCCCCAACTCAACATCCTCAGCATCGGCTTCGCCGTCAAGATCATCCTCGGCCTGGGGGCGCTCATCGCCGGCCTGCGCGCCATCGACCACGCCACCGGCGAGCACATCCGTGAGGTCGGCCGCACCCTGCTGGAGTGGACCGCCCGTCTGGGCTCCTGATCGGAGCAGAACACACATGGCCGAGGACATGGGCGAAAAAACCGAGCAGCCCTCCAGCCGCAAACTCGCCGATGCCCGCGAGCGCGGCCGGGTCGCCAAAAGCGCCGATTTCTCCGGCGCGCTCGACCTGCTCGGTGCCGTCTTCCTTCTCGTCTACCTCGGCAAAGACCTCGTCCAGGGCCTCGCCGGCCTCACCCGCGCACTCCTCGCCGGCACCGTGCCCGGCTCCGGCCCCAACCTCGCCGACCTCGATCAACTCCTCGCGTGGTCCGGCTCGCACTCCACCCGCGTCGCCCTCCCCCTCATGGGCCTCATGTTCGTGGTGGTCTACGCATCGCAGTTGGTGCAGGTGGGCTTCGTCCTCTCCAACAAACCGCTCGAACCCAAACTCGACCGCCTCAATCCCATCACCAACCTCGGCCAACTCGTCGGCCGCAAAAACCTCGTCAAAACCGCCTTCAACGTCCTCAAACTCTCCGTCATCGCCTTCGTCGTCGTCCTCTTCATCACCCGCCACCTGCAGGAGATCGCCGGCCTCCCCGCGCTCGCCTTCCTCGCCGGCTACGCCAAACTCGGCGAACTCCTCTTCACCATGGCCCTCTGGATGCTCGCCCTCATGCTCGCCATCGGCGCGGCAGACTGGTTCTACCAGCGCTGGCAGCACCGCCACGACCTGCGCATGACCAAGCAGGAAGTGAAAGACGAACGCAAGAGCATGGAGGGCGACATCGAGAGCAAGGCCCGCCGCCTGCGCATGGCCCGCCAGATGATCCTCCAGCGGGCCCGCATGGACGTGCCGCGGGCCGACTTCGTCGTGACCAATCCCACCCACTTCGCCGTCGCCCTCAGGTACGACGGCGACACCATGGCCGCGCCCAGGGTGGTGGCCAAAGGGGCCGACTACCTCGCCTTCCGCATCCGCGAGATCGCCATCGCCTCGGGCGTTCCCATCGTCGAAAAGCCCGCCCTCGCCCGCGCCCTCTACGCCAACGTCGCCGTCGGCAAAGAGGTGTACGCCGAGCACTACGAAGCCGTCGCCGAGATTCTCGCCTACGTCTACCGCCTCGCTGAGAGCGGACAGGTGACGGGGAACAGGGAACAGCCAGAACCGCTGGGCGCTTTCCCTGCTGCTGGCTAGCGCCTGTCCCCTAACACCTGTCCCCTGCTCCATCTTCTCCGGCTGTCCCCTACCCCCTGTCCCCTGTCCCCTGTCCCGTGGCCAAACAAACCTCCAAACCCGCCCCCTCACTCCTCACCCGCGCCAGCACGCTGGTCCGCAGGTACCGCGGCGTGTTGCTGCCCCTCGCCTTCGTCTCGCTCCTGGCCGTCATCATCGTCCCCCTGCCCACGTGGATGATGGATGTCCTGATCTGCCTCAACATCAGCCTCTCCGTGGTCATCCTCATGACCACCCTCTACATGAAAGAACCGCTGGAGTTCAGCGTCTTCCCCTCCCTGCTGCTCGCCACCACGCTCTTCCGCCTCGTCCTCAACGTCGCCACCACGCGCCTCATTCTCTCGGCCGACGCCCCCACGCCCGAGGCGGCCATGGGCGTCGCCGGGGAGGTCATCAGGGCGTTCGGCACGTTCGTGGCCGGTCAATCGCTCTACGTGGGTGTCGTCATCTTCCTCATCCTGGTGGTCGTCCAGTTCATCGTCATCACCAAGGGCGCCACCCGCATCAGCGAGGTCGCGGCGCGGTTCACGCTCGATGCCATGCCCGGCAAGCAGATGGCCATTGACGCCGACCTCAACGCCGGCTCCATCGACGAAAAGGAGGCCCGCCGCCGGCGCGAGCGCATCGGCCAGGAGGCCGACTTCTTCGGTGCCATGGACGGCGCCAGCAAGTTCGTCCGTGGCGATGCCATCGCCGGCATCATCATCACCATCGTCAACGTCCTGGGCGGCATCGCCGTGGGTGCCATAGACCGGGGCTGGCCCCTCGCCCAGACCGCGGCCACCTTCACCAAACTCACCATCGGCGACGGGCTGGTCTCCCAACTCCCCGCCCTCATCATCTCCATCGCCGCCGCCCTCATCGTCACCCGCTCCGGCTCCAAGGAGGAACTCGGCGAGGAGTTCACCGGCCAACTCGTCAGCCAGCCCACCGGCCTCTACATCACCAGCGGCTTCCTCCTCGTGCTCGCCTTCACCGGCCTGCCCATGATCCCGCTCCTGGCCACCTCCGCCGGCCTGGGCGGACTCGCGTGGATGCTCTCCGCCCCCGCCCGCCTGAAGTCCAGGGAAGCCCTCGCCACCGCCGCCGGCCCGCCCATCAAGCCCGAGCCCCCCGCCCCCGAAACCCTCCTCAAACTCGACGCCCTCGAACTCGAAGTGGGCTACGGCCTCGTCGCCCTGGTCGATCCCAACCAGGGGGGCGACCTGCTCGACCGCATCAGCGCCATCCGTCGCCAACTCGTGGTGGAACTGGGCGTCATCATGCCCCCGGTCCGCATCCGCGACAACCTGCAACTGGCCGCCAACGACTACCGCTTCAAGATCAAGGGGGCCGTCGTCGCCAAGGGTGAAACCTTCCCCGGCCGCTTCCTCGCCATTGATTCGGGTGTCTCCACCGGCCCCATCGAGGGCGAACCCGGGCGCGAACCCGCCTTCGGCCTGCCCGCCAAATGGATCGATGCCCCCGCCAAGCCCCGCGCCGAGGCCATGAACTACACCGTGGTCGATGCCGCCAGCGTGCTCGCCACCCACCTCACCGAAACCGCACGCACCCACGCCCCCGAACTCCTCACACGCCAGGAAGTGGCCGAACTCGTCGCCCAACTCAAGACCAAGGCCCCCAAACTCGTGGAAGAGTGCATCCCCACCATCGTCAAGACCGCCGACCTCCACCGCGTCCTCCAGAGCCTCCTCGCCGAGCGCGTCCCCATCCGCGACCTCGAAACCATCGTCGAAACCCTCGCCGACTGGTCCGCCAAGACCAAAGACCTCGACGTCCTCACCGAGTACGTCCGCAACGGCCTGCGCCGCTCCATCTGCCAGCAATACGGCGTGCCCCAGGAGCACGGCCGCCTCAAGGTCGTCTGCTGCACCCTCGACCCCGCCATGGAAGACCTCATCAACTCCTACATCGACCGCTCCGCCGCGGGCACCACCGTCGCCATGCCTCCCGGTGTCGCCGCCCGCGTTGTCAACCAACTCCAGCGCGGCCTGCAAGTCGTTACCACCGCCGGGCACCAGCCCGTCGTCCTCGCCTCCCCGCAGGTCCGCGCAGTGGTCCGCCAACTGCTCGCGCCCCACGTCGCCGCCGTCGCCGTCCTCGGCTACAACGAGATCGCCACCAACGTCGATGTCGAATCCCTCGCCCTCGTCGGCCCCCCTCCCGCCAGCGCCCCCACCGCCGACACCAGCACGCCCGCGCCCCTCCCCGCCATGGCCGCGGCATGAACGCCGTTGTGTACGCTTGCCAAACCCGCCTCGTGCCGACATACTCTCGCAACCACTCGGGCAGGATGCCCGCCGATACAACCTTGGACACGGACACAGCCACGGATGGCGAACGTCTCACTCAAAACCTACCAGGCGCCCACCATGGCGGAGGCGCTCACGAGCGTCAAACGCGAACTGGGCAAAGACGCGGTCATCCTCCACACCCGCTCCTTCAAGGTCGGCGGCGTGCTCGGCCTCTTCCGCCGCAACATGGTCGAGATCACCGCCTCGGTGGGCGTGGGCATCACGAACCCCGGCGACCTCCGCCGCGCGGCACGAAGCGCCGATACCCCCGCCACCGCAGAGGCCAAGCCCGCGGCCGGGCCGCCCCGCCCCCCCAGCGCCCTGGCGCGTGCCTACGGCCTCACCACGCCAGCCCCCGCCGCCACACTGCGTCCCGCCACCGGCCCGCGCACCGATCCGCAGGCCGAGCACCGCGCCCGCGAAGAGATCGTCCGCGAAAACCAGCACCTCTCCGGCGGCCTCTCGGCCGACCTCAGGCAGGAACTCGCCGCCATCCGCACCATGGTCGGCCAGGTTCTGCAATCCTCCTCGGCCCGCGCAGGCGAGAATGGTGCGGGGGGCTTGGGGCGGCTGGGCGCACCCGGCATCGCCATGCCCGATGCCCTCCTCAAGTTCTACCTCCAACTCATCCAGAACGATGTCGCCCGCGAGATCGCCGACCAGGTCGTCTCCGACATCCGCGATGAACTCACACCCGCCGAACTCCGCGACGAGGGCGTGGTTCGCGCCTCCTTCCTCCGCCACGTCGAAACCCTCATCCCCGTCGATGAAGGCCTCACCCCGCCCCGCCCCGCGCCCGACGGCCGCCCCCTCACCATCGCCCTCGTCGGCCCCACCGGGGTGGGCAAAACCACCACCCTCGCCAAACTCGCCGCGGCCTACCGCCTCCGCCACGCCCGCAAAATCGGCCTCATCACCGCCGACACCTTCCGCATCGCCGCCGTCGACCAACTCCGCACCTACGCCAACATCATCGGCGTGCCCCTCGAAGTGGTCAGTTCTCCCGACGAAATGGCCCTCGCCTGCGAGCGCTTCGCGGGCATGGACGCCATCCTCATCGACACCGCCGGCCGCTCGCCCACCGACACCCGGAGCCTCGAAGAACTCGCCGCCTTCCTCGCCGCGGCCCGCCCGCACCGCACGCACCTGGTCCTGGCCAGCGTCGCCAGCGAGCCCACGCTGGTCCGCACCATCGAGCGTTTCGGCCCCCTCAGGCCCACGGGCATGATCTTCACCAAACTCGACGAGGCCGCGAGCCTGGGCGTGCTGCTGAGCGTGATCCGCCGCGTGGATGCCAGGTTGAGTTTCGTCACCACCGGCCAGGGCGTGCCCGATGACATCGAGCCCGGCCGCCCGGACCGCCTGGCCCGGCTTATTCTCGACGGCACGGGCGCAGGCCCCGGCCCGGGCCACACGGAGTTTCGATGAGCGACCAGGAGCAACCCCGCAGCGGCTTCACGCCCGGCGAGCCCGTGCGCACCCGCGTCCGCGTGCACGACGGCAGCGACCAGGCCCAGCGCCTGCGCGTGCTGGTGGATTCCCTCCATCAGCACAGCCACATGCACACCGCCAAAATCACGGTGGTCGACACACGCGCCGCCCCCGCCGGCGACGCGATGTACATGCCCGATACGCCGCTGCTGCCGCGCACCGTGCGCAGTGTGGATGGTCCCGCCCGCACCGCGCCCCCACCCCCGGCCGCGCCCAACCCCGCCCGCGCCGCCCGCATCCTCACCATCGCCTCCGGCAAGGGCGGCGTGGGCAAGACCAACCTCGCCGTCAACCTCGCCATCGCCTTCGCCTCGTCGGGCCTGCGCGTGGCCCTTGTCGATGCCGACATGGGCGTGGCCAACGCCGATGTCCTCTGCGGCCTCAACCCCAGGGCCCGCCTCGACCAGGCCCTCGCGCCCGCGACCGGAGCATCCGCCGCGCCCCGCCGCTCCATGAGAGACCTCGCCGTCGATGCCCCCGGCGGCTTCCGCCTCGTGCCCGGCGCCGTCGCCCACCCCCGCAGCACCGATGCCGACCCCCTCCTCCGCCAACGCCTGCTCGACGGTCTGAACGACCTCGACACCTCCGCCGACCTCATCATCCTCGATGCCCCCGCCGGTGTCGGCCCCACCGTGCTCTCCTGCGTCGAAGTCGCCGACCGCACCATCGTGGTCGCCACGCCCGAGCCCACCTCCATCGCCGATGCCTACGCCCTCATCAAAACCTTCCACCTCGCCGCCGCCGCTCGAACCGCCACCGATGCCTCCACCGACCTGCGCCTCCAACTGGTCGTCAACCAGGCCGCCGATGAGCGCGAGGCCCGCCAAGTCCACGAACGCATCGAATCCGTTGCCAAGCGCTTCCTCCAGCGCCGCGTCCCCCTGGCAGGCTGGGTTCCCCTCGACGCGCATCTTCCGCGGGCCGTTCGTGCGCGGCAGCCGCTGCTCCTGCGCTTCCCCTCCGCCGCTGCTTCCAAGGCCCTCTCTCACCTCGCCCGAGATCTCGCCCCGGCCCTGAGCCTGCGGCCCGCACCGACAGGGCAAGCCGCGACCGCCGCACCCCGCCCCGGTTTCGTTCGCCGTCTGCTCGGGCTGGGTTGATCCACCGAGCAGGTCTGTGCCGCCTGCGCAATCTGTGCCGGCCGCCATCTGGCGCGGCCTCACGTTTGCTCCTCAACCACGGGGCGGGTCCTGCCGAAACCATCCGCTCAAGTCTGTCGCGCCGTGCCTGCGCCCACGATCTTGGAGCGGACCTCCTTGGCCACCGTTGACACAACTCGCTTCATCGCCGCCGTGGTCGGCCT
>CAZNEU010000309.1:0-3016 GCA_964571915.1 uncultured Phycisphaeraceae bacterium | reverse complement strand
CGGGGGGGCGGGGGGGCGGGTGCGGGGAAGCGTCGCGGAGGGGAAACACGAACGGGCTACGGCAGTCGGCGGGGCGCGGTCTTCTGCTGGCCGAAGATCCAGTTATCGATCTCGCCACTTTCCTGATAGGGTTCTTCGGTCTGGATGGTTTCGGACCCAAACCCCTGGGCGGAGATCACCCGGCGGTAGCACCCGCCCGAGCAGATAAGCGCGGCAGCCACCGCGAGGCCAAGCCATGCCGCGGCGTGCCGAGGGCGGATCGAGCGGTGTGGTGCGGGACTGCCGATCATGGGTGCGAGGCTCCGGGGGCCGTGAGGCGCGGCGCGACCGGCTCTAGGATAGCGGCCTGCGCCTCGCTTGTGGGTTTGGGTGCCGGGCGGGGTGTGCGTGTGCTGGCGAGTGAAGCCAGCGTCACGCCCTCGACGGCCGCCAGTTGCGCGGCACGGATGCGGGCGATAAGTGCGCCGCCCGCCCCCGGGCCGATGGGGCCGGAAAGTTCCTGCCCGACGGCGACCACATCGCACACGAGGATGGCGTCGGGCGGGCGAGAGAGGGCGTAGCCGGCTTCGCGGCTGTCGGTCGCCACGCGGTGGACAAGCCCCGCCTGTTCGAGGCGGCGCAGGAGGAGGCGCGTGGTGGTTTCATCAAGGCCGGCAGTGTCGGCGAGGCGTTCGAGGCGGGCCGGGCGGCCCTTGGCGAAGGCCTCGGCCACGGCCGTGGCAACGGTGACGCTGCGTGCGGGTTCGATCCACGAGCCGCCCAGGCCGGAGCCGCCCACTCCGCCGCCGCGGATGGCGGCGAGCAGGAGGCCGTGCTTGCCGTGCTGCATGAGGAAACTGACGCGCAGGCCGAAGAGGACGATGAACCAGGTGATGTAGACCCAGAGGAGGAAGAGGGGGAGGAGGGCGAGCGACGAGTAGAGGGCGTTGTAGTTCTCCGGGCGGACGAACTTCTGGAAGCCGAGCTTGGCGAGTTCGAGCAGCAGGCCGGCGGTGAACGCGCCGCCCACCGCCGGCAGGAAGCGCACGCTCGTGTTGGGCACCGTGATGTAGAGCACCAGCAGCAGCGTGGCGCTGATCGTGACGGTCGAGACGTATTTGGCGATGACGATGAGGTAGGGGGCGAGGGTTTCGCCGCCGACGCCCGCGGCCCCGATGGCCTGAGTGGTCAGAAGGTCGCCGACGTAGAAACTGGCATAGACCATGAAGGGGCCGAGGGAGACCATCATCCAATACTGCAGAAGCCGTCGGGGCCAACTGCGGCCGCGCGGGGCGTTGTAGATGTAGTTGAAACTGGACTCGATGTCGACGAGGAGGGAGATGGCGGCGTAGATGAGCGTGGCCGCGCTGACGATGCCGATGGCGCCGAAGTTGATGGAGTTGAAGTTGCTGACGATGCCGGTCATCCACGCTTCAACGCTCTGCTGACCGGCCGAGATGTCGGAGAGGCCGGTCTGGTGCAGGGCCTTGGAGAGGAGTTCTTTCAGCCGCGTCTCGCTGTCCGCCAGCAGACGCATCATCACGAACGCCAGCACCATGATGGGGATGATGCTGAAAATGGTTCGGTAGGCCAGCGCCGCGGCCATGCGCGGGATGGAATCCTGCCCCAGCCACGCGAAGACCTTGGCGGTGAGGGCATCGAGCGCTTGCAGCGGGCCGCGCGGCTGGTCGTAGGGGTGGAGCACGCCGGGGGCGGGTGCGATCTCGCCATCATCCGCGGGCGGGGATGTGGGCACCACGGGGGAATCCATGCCGGTGCCGAGCAGGGGCGCAACCGCAGCCGGTGCGAGCGGGGCCTCGCCTGGCGCGGGCTGTGCGTTGGCCGCCGGGTCGCCCGTGGGTTTGCCATTCTCACTCACCGGCGGCCTCCTCAGCGTGCGCGGCGTGCGCTCCACCGGAAGGTGGTTTGGCGGACGGGGAAGCGGGCTTTGCCTTGGGGCCGATCAGGCCGCAGGCCTGGCGCAGCGCCTTGACCTCGGCGGTGTCGAGTTCGCGCCAGCGGCCCAGGCCCACGCCGCGCAGGGCGAGGGGCCCGATGCCGACTCGGGCGAGTTTCACGACCCGCAGGCCGGCCTCGGAGAGCATGTCGGGCACACTGCGCGGGCCGGTATCAACGAGGCGGACTTCGAGGACGGTCTTGTCTTCGTGGCAACGCGAGAGCGAGACGCCGATGTGGCCGGGCTTGCGCACCGAGCGGGCCATTGTGCGGCGCGGGCCCCACCCGGAGGGGGTCTCCTCCTCCGCCCGTTCGTGGGCCGCGCGCTGCTGCTTGGAGTTCATGCCCCGCTCCACATCGGCCACGAACGCCGCGTCGAGCACGCCCTTGACGTGGGCGAGGTAGATCTTCTCGATGGCGTGGCGCGGGTGCGTCAGGCGGTTGGCCATCTCGCCGTCGTTGGTGAGCAGCACCAGCCCGGAGCAGTGAAAATCCAGCCGGCCGACCGGGAAGAGCCGTGCTGCGGCGGGGTGCTGCACCATGTCCATCACGGTTCGGCGGCCGCCGTCATCGCGCGTGGTGCTGAGCACACGGGCGGGCTTGTGGAGCATGACGTAGGTGGACCCGGAGAGTTCGCCGGCGAGGCCGGCGTGGTTGCCCCGCCCTCTCGGTTTGCTGCGCGGCAGGCCGCGCCCGTCGACCACCACATGGTCGGTGGCGGGGTCAACGAAGACGGGAAGGGTGCGCACGACCGTGCCGTTCACCTCCACACGACCCTGGGTGATCATCTCTTCGCAGACGCGCCGCGCGGCAACGCCTGCGGCGGCGAGGACGCGCTGGAGGCGGACTTTGCCCGTGGCCACGGCGGTGGTGTCGGGGGCGTGGTGTGGGGCGCGTGGCACGGGAGATTGTACGCGAGAGAGGGGAAGAACCTCGCGGATGGTCGGCGATCGGGCCGTGATGATTGGCGCTCGTCCGCCGCGTGGCGAGGGGCCGGCTCAGCGCGGCCGACTTCTCCCCTTGCCCGCTGGTTTGGCGGCCTTGGTGGCGGCGGGCTTGCGGAGTTTCATGGCGCTGATGC
>CAZNEU010000308.1:0-2199 GCA_964571915.1 uncultured Phycisphaeraceae bacterium | reverse complement strand
GCCTCCAGCGCCGCCGCGCCTCACGCGCTCGCCCATCGTGCTCAGCGACTTCACCGACCACTTGGTGTGGCCCAGGTTGCTGCGCGCGGCGGGCCTGGCGCTGGCCCCGCACCGCATCGGCCTGTGCGCCGCTGCGCTGGTGGCGATCTTCCTTGTCGATCAGGCCTGGCGGGCGCTGCTGGGCCACCCGGCTGGCGCGGCCGGAGGTGTGGAAGGCACAACGCAGGGCCCGATCGCCGTGCTGGCGGGCAACCTGCTGCGCCTCGCCTTTGCGCTCATCCTGTCCATCCGCGACCTGAACCCGCAGACGTTTGCGCAGGCGGTGGGCGATCTGTTCCTGGGCCTGCCACTCGCATCAATGCGCGAGGGCGGGCACGCCACGGCAGCGGGCATCGCTTCGGTCTTCGTGCTTGTGCCGCTGGCGGTGGCGGTGCTCGGTCTCTGCGGCGCGGCGGTCTCTCGCTCCGCTCTGTGCCAGTTCGCGCACGGCAAGGCCCCGGCGTGGCCGCAGTCGCTCGGCTTTGCGCTGGCGCGCTGGCGCTCGCTGCTGGGGGCAGTGCTTGGCCCGCTGATGGTGGTGTGGCTGCTGCTGGCCGCCACGGCCGGCATCGGGCGGGTGCTCTTCGCCTACCCGTTCCTGAATGTGCTGGGCGCGCTCCTGCTGCCCTTGGGGCTGGTGGTGTGCCTCGTGGTCGCTCTGCTGTGCACGGCATACGCCCTCGGGCATGTGCTGCTGGTGCCCGCCGTGGCCGCGGACGATGCGGATGCGTTTGACGCGGTGCAGCGCGCGTACGCCTACACGCTGGCCAAGCCCTTCAGGCTGGTGGGGTATCTCGCGCTGCTGATTGCGCAGGGCTTGGTGGCCGCGCTGTTGGTGCGGGCGATCATGCTGCTCACGATGGGTCTGGCCGCGGCCACGACGGGCGCGCCATTTGAGGCTGGTTCGAGCGTGCCACAGTCCGGCGATGCCGACGCATGGCTCCGCACGACCGCGCGCATCGTGGACTTCTGGGCCGGCCTGGTGAGCCTGCTGGCGGTGTCGTACATCGTGTCGTTCTACTTCACCGCGTCCACGTTGCTCTACCTCGCCATGCGGCGTGTGTGCGACGGGCAGGACATGGCCGAGGTGTGGATGCCGCGTGCAACTGGCGCGGCGGATGAGGCCGCGCCGTGAGCGGCCCGTGGCCGGATGCGGGCCGCGCTTCGGCCATTGCGGGCGCGCTGGCGGAAGCGGGCATCACGGAGTTGGTGGTTACCCAGCCCGCACAGCCCGCACGAACGATCAAGGCCCGCGAGACCGACCTGCCGGGCCTGCTGGCCGCGCTCGCGCCCGGCGCGACCCTCGCCACGCGCGACGGGACGCACCGTTTTGTGCGCCGGGAAGATGGGTGGCACACCGATTCGACCGATGCTGGTGCTGCCCATTCCCCGCAGCCCCGCCTCCCCTGATCCCCTCTTCCCTCGATCCCTTGATCCCTCTTCCCTGCTTCCCTTGATCCCCCTCCCATGCCACTCACCGCCATCCACATCACGCACGAAGCCACCGAGCACCTGGGCGGCATCGGCACCGTGCTGGAAGGGCTGGTTACATCCCCGGTCTCCCACCGGGCCGTGAGCCGCAACATCTTTGTGGGCACGCTTGGCTACCCGCACCGGGCCGCGAGCGATCCGCTGCACCGCCTTGGAGAGCACGCAACCGCGTGCTTCTACTCCGGCCCCGAGCACCACGACCCCGTGGGCATGGGCGCGATCCTGCGGCCCATCGAGTGGGCCTTTGACGTGAAACTGGTCTACGGCACGCGCCGCTTCGCCGACCGCGGCGACGGGCACGCCGGCACCGGCGAGGTGCTGCTGGTGGATGTCTCCAACCCGTCGCGAGATCGGCTGGGGGCGTTCAAGTGGTTCCTGCACCAGCGGTTCCACATCGATAGTTTGCGCTACGAGAACGACTGGAGTTACGAGGAGTGGTGCCGCGTGGCCGAGCCGGCGTATCACGCGCTGTGCGCGATCATGGCCCACCCGCCGCGGGGGGGGGGAGGCAGCGGCATCGCGCCCACGGTTGGCCCGGCCGTGCTGCTGAGCCACGAGTTCATGGGCATGTGTACGGCCCTTCGCGCACTCGAAGACCGTGCCCGCTTCCGCTGCGTGTTTCACGCCCACGAGTGCTCCACCGCGCGCCGCATTGTGGAGGCCCTGCCC
>CAZNEU010000307.1:0-2131 GCA_964571915.1 uncultured Phycisphaeraceae bacterium | reverse complement strand
CGCTCCTGCACCGCGCCTACGCCAAGCAGGTGGCCCTGGGCCTGCACGCGCTCGCCAGCCACCAGACCCCCGAGGTCACCCGCAAGCGCGTCGGCAAGGGCGAGTGCTTCGTGGCCGTGCTCTCTGGTGGGGCGGACGTCCCGTCCGCCGGTGCGTCAAGTGGGGCGGACGTCCCTTCCGCCGCTGGTTCAGGTGGGGCGGACATCTTGTCCGCCGTCTCGCGCCAGCGCCTCATCGGCACGATCATGTTCCAGGAGCCATCGTGGGGCGGGGCACCCGAGAGCGGCCCGCGCTGGTTCCGCCGGCCCGACGTCTGCAACTTCTCCCAGTTTGCCGTGGAACCGGCGTTGCAGAGCCGCGGCACCGGCGCCCTGCTGCTGGACACTGTGGAGGCCCGGGCCCGCGAACTGGGCATGGCCGAACTGGCCCTCTCCACCGCCGAGCCCGACACCGACCTGGTGGCGTACTACCGCCGCCGCGGGTTTCGGGATGTGGAACGCTTCGACTGGGGCATCACCAACTACACGAGCCTCATCATGAGCAAGGCGGTGAGGTGAGGTGCCGACGAGCCCGCAGCGCCAGCGCGGGAGTGCAACGGGACCCGCTCAGCACGACGAGCCGTAATAGTCCGTGATGAAGTCGCCGAGGTTGTCGGGGAAGGGCTCGTTGCACTGGCCGCTGCCGTCGGGCGTGTAGCCGGTCTTGTACCCATCGGCATACGGCGGGGCGTTCGCGGGACAGGCAATCGCGTAGCCGCCGGGGCCGGGGATGTGCGGGACGGTGTAGTAGTCGGTGATGAAGTCGCCCAGGTCGTCGGGGTTGAGCGAGCCGTCGCGGTTGTAATCCAGGACGCAGGGGTTGGTCAGCACATACTGCCCCTCCACCGCCACATCAAGGTTGATCCAGCCCACGTTCTCCGCCCACGCGAAGCCCTGCAACCGCCGCGGCGAGTCCACCGAAATCCGCGCCGGGTTCGCGGGTGTGGCGAGCGCCCCGCCACTGAAGTTGATCCAACCGACGTTCTCCGACCACGCGTACCCCGACAGATACCCCGTGTTCTCGTCGTGGTTGACGCCGAAGTCGGCCCCGGTCGTGTTCACGTACGTCACGCCGTCGGCCGGGCCCTGGCCGAAGTTCACGAAGCCCGTGTTCTCCGACCACGCGAAGCCGGTGAGGTAGGTGTACACAAACCGCACGCCCTCGCTGCCGGCGGGCGATCCGGCATCGCGCCAGTTGATCCAGCCGATGTTCTCGGCCCAGCAGAACTTGTTGACGGGGTCGATGGAGTTCTGTGCCAGCGCGGTGGCGGGGGCGGCAGATGTCGCGGCCGCGGCGAGTGCAAGAAGCGCGAAGCGATTGGCGGTGTTCATGGGTGGTGTCCTTTGAGAAGCGTGAACGAGGAGGAAGGCTCTCAAACGGCGTGGAGGGAATGGGGCGACCTGCAAGAGCAGACGGCTCAGTACGAGAAGTTGGCGTTGGGGTCGGTGGAGCCGAGGGCGGCGGCGGCGGTATTGCCGATGACCGCCGCTCCGGCGGGAGTCGCCACAATGGGGCCGTAGGCGTTGCCCGCGACGATGGTCCAGTTGGTGGTGTTGCCCGCGCAGGTGTTCTTGATGATGATGTTGCCGGCGACATCCACGTCGATGCCGCGGTCGGCACCGGTGCAGTTGTTCCCCTCGATGCGGTTGTCGCCGCTGGTGGCGTGGATGCCCGCGCCGTCGCCCGCGTTGAAGCCGTTGGATCCGCAGGTGTTGCCGCGGATGATGCACTGAGTAATGCACCGGATGCCGTCGAGGGTGTTGGTTCGGGCGGTGCAGTCGGCGACGGTGGAACTGCTGAAAACGCTGATGCCGTTTCCGGCGTTGAAGGACGCCGAGCAGTTCGAGACCATGCAGCCGTTGCCGGCGTTGATGCCGTTGACGGTGTTCTGGTACGCCGAGCAGTTGGTCACCGTGCTGCTGAAGCCGGTGCTGATGCCGTTGCCGGCGTTGGCCCTGGCGAGCAGGTCGGCCACGCGGCAGTTGGCCGTAGCAGAAGACCCCAGGTCAACGCCGTCGCCGCCCCAGGAGCGGACCGAGCCGTTGACCACCGCGATGTTGGTCAGGCCGGGCACGGTGACGCTCACGCCGTC
>CAZNEU010000306.1:0-2876 GCA_964571915.1 uncultured Phycisphaeraceae bacterium | reverse complement strand
ACGCCGAGCCCGGTCGCCGCTTCGACCCCCAGTGGCTCGTCCGTTCCCCCGCCGCCGCGTGGAACGTGCTGGTGCTGCTCACCCTCGCGCTCGTTCTGGGACTGGTGATGCACACCGCCGGGCGCAACCCCAAACTCGCCCCCGACATGGTCTTGGATCAGGCCCGCGTGGTGCGCGCCCCCTTCACGCTCGAAGACAAGGCCGGCACCGAGAGCCGCCGCCAGGCCGCCCGCCTCCGCTCGCCGCGCGTCTACGTCGCCGACCCCGCCGAGTTCGAGGCCCTCCTCTCCGGCCTCGACAACCTCCCCCGCGCCCTCGTCGATGCCGCCAACCTCGCCGAGGTCGATCCGCAGATCCGCGCCCGCTTCGACCTCACCGCCGACGCCCTTGCCACGCTCAAGATGGTCGCCAAAGACCCCGGCGAGTCCGCCGCGTGGTCGCGCCGCATCGCCCGCCTCATCACCTCGCTGCGCACCCAGCCCCTCGTCGAGGGCCAGAGTTACCAGCGCGAGGCCCTCTCCGCCAACGACCGCATCCAACTCATCATCGGCGATGCCGCGCCCCTCTTCGCACCTTCCGACAGCGTCCTCGACATCGCCGCCGCGCAAACGCCCCAGCGCCTGCGCGACCTCGCCGCAGCCGCCGGTTTCGACGGCCCGCCGCTTGACGCCGCCGCCGGCGCGCTCATCGCCTCCATCCGCCCCACCTTCCGCTTCGATCAGCCCCTCACCGAGGCCCACGCCGCCGAAGCCGCCAAACTCGTCCGCCCGCTCACCAACACCTTCGTCGTCGGCCAGCCCCTCGCCCTCCCCGGCGAAGCCCTCTCCGCCGAAAAGGTCGAACTCCTCCGCGCCGAGCACGCCGCCTTCCGCGCCGGCTCCTCCCTCTGGACCGTCCTTGCCCGAGACCTGGGCCTGTGGGGCGCGGCCTTCCTCGCCGCGCTCGGCCTAGGCGCTTACGCCGCCACCTACGCGCCCCGCCTCTGGGGCACACCCTCGCGCCTCGCCGCCGTCGCCTCCCTCGCCGCCCTCACACTCGGCGCTTCCTGCCTCCTCGGCACCGTCGAGCCCCGCGCCGTCGCGGCCTCCGTCTCCCTCCCCTCGCTCCTGCTCACCATCGTCCTCGCCATCGCCTACGACCGCCGCACCGCCCTCGCCCTCGGCTCGCTCATCGGCATCCTCGCGTGCGTCGCTCTCGAGCAGCCCGTGGCCACCATCGGCATCGCCCTCTCGGGTGTCTGGATGGCCGTCTGGCGTCTCCGCGAGTTCCGCAACCGCCAGGCCCTCGTGCGCGCCGGCGTGGCCGCCGGGCTGGGCATCGCCATCGCCACGCTCCTGCTCTCGGGCCTGCAGCGACCCATGGTCGGCCCCGCGTGGTGGCAAACGCTCATCCAGGCCGCGCAGGGCGGCGTTGGCGCCGTCCTCGTCTCCCTCATCGTCCTCGGCTCACTCCCGCTCCTCGAGCGCATCTTCGACACCGTCACCGGCATGTCGCTCATCGAACTGCGCGACCCGCAGCACCCGCTCCAGCGTCTCCTCCAACAACAGGCCCCCGGCACCTACAGCCACTCGCTCAACGTCGCCGGCCTGGCCGAGGCCGCCGCGCAGGCCATCGGCGCTGACGGCCTCACCACCTACGTCGGCGCGCTCTACCACGATGTGGGCAAGGCCACCAAGCCCGAGTACTTTGTCGAGAACCAGTCCACCTCCTTCAACCGCCACGACCGCCTCGCTCCCGCCATGAGTCTGCTCGTCATCGTCGGCCACGTGAAAGAAGGCCTCGAACTCGCACGCCGCGCCAAACTCCCCAAGATCCTCCACCACTTCATCGAGTCGCACCACGGCACCACCCTCGTCGAATACTTCTACCACCGCGCCCGCAAGCAGGCCGAGTCCGGCGCACGCCTGAGCGACGGCACCCACGCCCCCGTCCCCCAGGAAATCGAGTACCGCTACCCCGGCCCCAAGCCCCGCACGCGCGAGGCCGCCATCGTCATGGTCTGCGACGCGGCAGAGTCCGCCACACGCTCCCTCCCCGACCCCTCTCCCGCACGCATCGAGGGCCTCGTGCGCGCCATCGCCCACAAACGCCTCACCGACGGCCAGTTCGACGACTGCGACCTCTCTCTCCGCGACCTCGCCGTCATCATCGACACCGTTTCGCGCACCCTCGCGGCCATCTTCCACCCGCGAATCGCCTACCCCGAACCTTCGTCGCGCACAGTGCCCCCCACCGCCGCCGCGGCTGCCCCGCTGCCACCCGGGCCGATCACCGGCATCGTCGATGTGCCCCCCAAGCCCGACGCGCCGGCGAAAGCCCGTGCCTTCGAAGTCGGACGGCGCTGAGCACCCGCGTCAACCGTGCCTGCTCCCCCTCCGGTCCTGCCTTCATTCCCCTCCGGTGGTTTCCATCCCCCTCTGCTTCCAAGCGGAGGGGGTGGCTGATCCGCCGCAGGCGGAGAAGACGAGGGAGGTGCCCTCGGGGTACCACCACTCTCCGAGTGGTGCCCAATGCACAGTCCCCACTGCCCTCACTTGGCCATTTGGCCATTCGACCATTTTGCTCGCCCCGCCCCCTTCACACTCGCCGCGGCCGCGGGCAGCACCACGCCCACTTCGGTGCCCTCCCCCACCACGCTCCGCGCCCACAAAAACCCGCCCGCATCATGCACCAGTTGCGCGCACATCGCCAAC
Source organism: uncultured Phycisphaeraceae bacterium (assembly GCA_964571915.1). Classification (GTDB taxonomy): domain Bacteria; phylum Planctomycetota; class Phycisphaerae; order Phycisphaerales; family UBA1924; genus JAEUIX01. The sequence continues at coordinate 183 of CAZNEU010000306.1, read as the reverse complement.
CCTAAACCCGTCCCCTTCGCCACCAGAGCCTCGCCGCTGGTGGGGCGGACGTCCCGTCCGCCATCCAGACAGTCTCTGGTCACAAACGCCTCAAACGCCCGCGGCAGCACCTCCGCCGCAATCCCACACCCCGTGTCCTTCACCACCATCTCCACCCATCGCGTCCGTTCTGGTGGGGCGGAC
>CAZNEU010000305.1:0-3383 GCA_964571915.1 uncultured Phycisphaeraceae bacterium | reverse complement strand
CTCCTGCTGCAGCACTCCGAGCACGACGTGCATGACGAGCAGGGCGTAGGCCGCGTAGACGGACATGTGCAGGCACTTCCACACGCGCGGCGAGAGGGCGGCGAGCCAGAAATCGTGGCTGGTGGCGGCCATGAGGAAGAGGATGACGAGCGCGCCAAGGCCGAGCAACTCGAACGGGAACTGGGAGAGCGAGGTGAAGTTCGTGTTCGAGGTGAGGAGCGAGACGAGCGGATTGACGTTGCCGAAGCCCTGGTATTGCACGAGCGTGATGGCCGCGTGGGCGAGGCCGATGAGGAAGGTGAGCACGCCGAGGTGGCGACGGTTGTAGAGGAGGGGGAGGAGGCGCGGGTCGAGGCGTGCGAGGGGGCCGATCCACAGGACGATGTGGAGAAGCACGAGGCCGCAGGCGCCCAGGCCGCGGATGAGGAGCATGGCATCGTCATGCACGCGCTCGACCTCGGGCCCGCGGCCGGTGAACTTGCCGACGGCGAAGAAGGTGCCCACGAAGAGGAGGACACCCACGGCCACAGCCGCGTCGTAGAGCCGCTTCTGGCGGTTCCAGCCGATGGCGGTGTAGGCGGTGCTCACGGCGCGGCTCCGCCGGTGGTTGCTGGTGATTGTGCGGTGATGGGCGCACGCGCGGCAAGGCCCGCGGCGATGCCGACGGCCAACAGCACACCGATGAGCGGCCAGAGCCACACGTGCATTCTGCGTTGTGGCCGGATCATGGGGCCACTCCGTTGTGGGTGGTCCGGCGATGCGCGCCGGGCGTGCGGAGCCATTTCACGGCCAGAGTGCAGCCGCGCCGGGAATGATGAGGAGACGGAAGGCCCACGAAGCGGTTTGGGCTGGGTGGTGGACCGCGCCAGCACCACGCAGTGCGAAGGCGAGGGCGAAGAGCACGCCCACTGCGGCGTAGGCGAGGGCGAACCACACGATGGCTTGCGCGGCGAGGATCAGCAGGCTCCACGGATGCGGCAGTCGCGCATGAACACGCGGGTTTGATGCCGCGAGCGAGGGAATGTTACGCGAGGATGGCGGGGGTGCCGGGGAAAGCGCGGGTTCGTCGGCGGGAGTGCCGATAGCCCAACCAGATGAAGCACGATCATCCGCTGCGGATGATCGTGGCACGGCGCACAGGCTACTCCGCCCGATTCCGCTCGATCTGCTCCAGCCGCGCGGCGAGGTCGCTCGGCAGCGAGGCACGCACATCGGCGCTGAGCAAGCCCACGGCCAGCATGTCCTCGACGTGTACCTGGTCGATGGGCCGGAAACTGGTGAGTTTCATGCGGACCAGTGCCGCGAGGGCGATGACCAGGAACCCTTCGGGGTCGCGCTCGGATTCATCGACGCTTGGCGAGGGCACGGTATACGAGGGCCGGATCTTCTCGCCCGCCCACACGAGGTGTACGCCGGATTTCTTGCTGGGCTCGTCGGGGTCGATGAACAGCACCAGGTCGCGCAGGTCTTCGCGCGCAAAGCCCAGCGCCGTGATCGCCGCGGTGATCCGCGGCACATCGGTACGCCGCACCAACAGGTCCACGTCCTTGGTCGCACGCGTTGCACCGGGATCCACGCGGCCGACCCACGCCGCGACGGCGTTGCCACCAACCACGGCGTAGCGGATCCCCGTCGCGTCGAGGGCGGCGGTGACCTTGCGGAGTCGTTGCTGGACGCGTTCAACGGCCATGACATGCGAAGAGAACGAAACCACGCGATATCGTAGAGCGCTCAGCGGTAGCCGCGGTCGGTTTGTGTACGGGTGTCGCACGATTGACAAAGCACCCGAGTGTTTTCAGCCGTGTAGCCCTTCATGGCCTCAAGTCGGTCCAAGATGCTTCCCTTCTCGGGTAACGGACCGCTGCAGCCAGCGCACAAACCGCGTTGGGCCTTCCACTTCGCGTTCTTCAACTTCACGCGCTGCGCAGGCTTACTGCGCTCGTCATAGCCGAGTTCCTTGTACAACTTCCGACGCAGTGCCCATTCCAGCGACTCGTCCCCACCGGCCTGCGTCTTGATCTTCCCGCGAATCTCGGTCAGCAGCGCGTTGGCAACGTTCAACTCGCTCGGCGAAAGGGTTCTGTTGGCCATGCCCGTCAGACTACCCGATCCTCCTTCGCAATGCCCAGCGCCGGCCGCACATCCAGCGGCACAAGCACCTCACGCCCTGCTTTGGCCTCGATCAGCGACTTGGCCGTGGCGGGGTCGACGTAATCGCTGTGGCATGAAAGTCTGGCGTCGTCAGAGCCCTCCCTCACGGTCGGGCTGCCTGCCAGCATCGCCTTCTTCGTCTTGCTCGCCAGCCGATGAATCTCATCCGGCGAGAGCACGCCGCGTTTGGTGAGGATTTCCTGCTGCTCGGGTGTGAGGGCCGCGCTCAGGGCCACGCCGCCCGCCTTGCCATTCGTGCCGATGCGCTCGAACCCCTCGGCCTTGCCGCTCATGAACTCCTGAATCTCCTTGCTGATGCGGACGCTGCACCAGTCGTGCCCGCACATGGCGCAGAAGTCGGTGTCCACATCCAGGTCTTCATCGTGGTACGCGCGGGCCGTGTCGGGGTCGAAGGAGAGTTCGAAGTGCTTCTCCCAGTTCAGCGCGGCACGGGCCTTGGTGAGTTCATCATCGCGGTCGCGCGTGCCGGGGATGCCCAGCGCGATGTCGGCCGCGTGGGCCGCGATTTTGTAGGCGATGCACCCCTGCTTCACGTCGTCTTTCTTGGGCAGGCCCAGGTGCTCTTTGGGGGTTACGTAGCAGAGCATGGCCGCGCCGTGGTAGGCCATGCTGGTGGCGCCGATGCAACTGGTGATGTGGTCGTAGCCGGGGAACATGTCCGTCACCAGCGGCCCGAGCACGTAGAAGGGCGCCCCGTGGCAGAGCGTGCGCTGGAGTTTGGCGTTCCACTCGATCTGGTCAAACGGCACGTGTCCCGGGCCCTCGATCATCACCTGCACGCCCTTGCGCCAGGCCCGCTCGGTGAGTTCGCCGAGGGTTTCCAGTTCGGCGAGTTGGGCATCGTCGGTCGCGTCCGCCAGGCCGCCGGGGCGCAGGCCGTCGCCGATGGAGAAGGTCACGTCGTACTGGCGGAGGATGTCGCAGATCTCCTCCCAGCGCGTGTACATGATGTTCTCCTGGTTGTGGACGAGCATCCACTTGGCCAGGAGCGACCCGCCGCGGCTGACGATGCCGATGAGGCGGTTCTTGACGTGCTTGAGGTGAGCGCGGCGGACGCCGGCGTGAATCGTGAAGTAGTCCACCCCTTGCTTGGCCTGGTGGTGGAGCGATGCCTCGATGGTGGGCCAGTCGAGGTCTTCGATCTTCTTGCCGATGATCATGGAGTAGATCGGCACCGTGCCGATGGGGACCGTGCTGTTCTTGATGAGGGC
>CAZNEU010000304.1:0-2827 GCA_964571915.1 uncultured Phycisphaeraceae bacterium | reverse complement strand
CTCGCTGATTGTCAGCATCCTTCTCCCCGCCCTGGCACGCTCACGCGGACTGGCCAAGCAGACACGCGAATCGATCGGCGGGCAGCAACTCATGGTCGCGTACACCGCCTACGCCGACGACATGCGCGGCAAGGTGATGCCCGGCTATGCAGCGCGCAACATGGTGGGCACAACCGGCACCACGCCGAAGATCAGGGTGCTAGACGACGCAAACCAGGCCGTGGCCCCCGCCGCCGCGCAGCGATACCCGTGGCGTATCGCGCCGTGGATGAACTACCAGATTGCCGCGCTGTACGACGACAAGCGCGTGTACGAACGCTACAAGGACGACCGCTCCACAGGCGGCCAATACCTGCTCAGCCTCTCGCCCTCGTTGGGCATCAACTCCGAGTTCATGGGTGGGCGCGGCGACGCTGCCTTCAGCAAGGCACGCCTCCTCGCCTACGGGCCGTATTATGCGACGCGCCTTGACCAGGTCCGGCGTGCGGACCGGCAACTCGTTTTCGTCTCGGCCCGGGGCGTGGATGCCCAGACAGGCACGTCGCAAGAGTCGGGCAGTGGCATAGTCCCCGGGTGGTTCGAGACTTTGCCGCCGTACCGCTTCGTGGAGGACGGCCGGCGGTGGAGCAACGACCCCACCGATGCGGGGAGCGATGTGCAGGCCTTTGGCCACGTGGACCCGCGCCACCAGACCAAGGCGGTGGCCGCCCACGCGGATGGGCACGTGGCCAGCCTGGGTCTGGGCGAACTCGACGACATGACCCGCTGGGCGCCCAAGGCGGAGACTGCGGACTGGGCGTTCAAGAAGATTCCGCAATAGGGTGCCGGTGGCGGGAACGCAACCGGGGAGCGGTTTGTGCGCCAAAACCCGTGTGCCGCGGAGGGATGGCGGTATTGACCGCGGCCAGAGAGGGAAGGTCTTCACAACGAGGAGCGTGAGCCGGGGGTTGACCGAGCCAAGTCCACTCGCTACGCTTCGAAAGAGATTGAGACTCAGTCTCAAATAGTTGTTCCAAAAAGGAGTTCGAGAGATGAATCGCTTGCCCACTTCCATCGTCGCCGCGCTGACGTGCTCAGCCGGCTTGGCCGCATCCGCATCCGGCGCGCTCGTCGTGCCCTTCACCGAAACCTTCGCGGCCGGCTCGGCCCGCTGGAGCGACCGCAGCACGTTCCGCGAACTTTCCCGGGTGGCCTCGGGCGGGCCCGACGGGTCGGCCTACGCCCGCGGCAACAGCACCTTCACCGGTAACGCCGCGGGCGATTTCGTCAGCGTCTTGCGCGGGCAGGGCAACTTCAACTCCAGCAACTCCAACTTCGTTGGCAACTGGATCACGGGCGGCGTGAGTACCTTCTCCCTCGACCTGCGTCAGCACACCGGCGCGCCCTTGCAGATGTTCCTGCGTTTCGCCACGTCCGCCAACTTCCCGGGCGCGGCGTACACCATTCCCTTCCTCATCCCCGACAACACCTGGACGCGCGTGGTGATCGCGGTACACGCCGACAACCCCGGCTTCACGTTCGAGAGTTTCCGCGACCCCGCGAGCCCCAACTTCCGCACGTTGGCCTTCGCCGATGCCTTCACCACGCTCTCGCGCGTGCAGGTGGCGATTCTGGTGCCCGCCTCGCTCGCGGGCAGCACCACGTCGGTCGTGTTCGACACTGACAACGTGAGCATCGTGCCCGCACCGGGCGCGGCTGTGCTCCTGGGTTCACTGGGTCTGGTGGCGGCGCGGCGGCGGCGTGCGTGATTGACACTCGCCACGCGCGGCCCGGCTACGCGCCGGCCTCGGGCGCCACCTCGCCCGCCCGTGCGGGCAGGGTCCGCACCACCACGTCCACGCGCTCGAACTCGGGCACGGCCTTGCCGCCGCCCACGTTGAGTTTCTCCATGCGGTCCAGTTGAGGGAGCAGGCGCGACTCGTACGAGCCCACGAAACTGTTGAAGTGTGCCGTCGCCTGGCCCAGGGAGCGGCCCAACCTGTCCACGTGGCCCAGGGCCACGGCCAGGCGTTCGTGCAACTCGGTGCTCAGGCGCAGCAGTTCCTGGGCGTGGGTCATCACGCTCTGCTCCTTGAAGGCCACGGCCACGGCCTGGAGCAGGGCGATGAGCGTGCTGGGGCTCGCGAGGATCACGCGGCTGGCCGCGGCGGTCTCGATGAGGTTTGGCCGACGCGCCAGGGCCGCGTCCACAAACGTGTCGCCCGGCACAAACATCACCACAAACTCGGGAGAGCCCTCGTACTGGCTCCAGTAGCTCTTCGCCCCCAGGGCCCGCGCGTGCTTCTCGATACCTGCGGCGAAGTGCTCGAGACACGCCTCCTGACGCTCCGGGTCGCCCTCCGCGTCGAAGGCATCGATGTAGGGCTGAATGACCGTCTTGGCATCCACCACCACCTCGCGCCCGTTGGGCAACTTCACGATCATGTCGGGCCGCAGGGCGTTGCCGTCGGAGTCGCGCGTTGAGTCCTGCTCGACAAAGTCGCAGTAGCCGCGCATGCCGGCGATCTCGGCCACGCGTTTGAGTTGCACCTCCCCGTAGCGGCCGCGGACCTTGGGGTCGCGGAGGGCGCGCACGAGTTGCTCGGCCTGGGTGCGGAGTTGCTCGTTGCTCTGACCCATGGACTTGGTGAGTGCTTCGAGGGTGGTGAGTTGCACGCGCGTGGCGCTCAGCGTGTCGCTCACGGGCTTCACGATGGTCTCCACGGCCTCGCGCTGGTGCCGGAGGGCGTCCTCGCCCTCCTTGAGCGCGCCGCCGAGTTTCTGCTGGGCAAGCGTCAGAAACTGGCTGTTGTTCTCCGCCAGCGCCCTGCGCGACAGCGCCTCGAAC
>CAZNEU010000303.1:0-2045 GCA_964571915.1 uncultured Phycisphaeraceae bacterium | reverse complement strand
CGCTCATCCGCATACTTGATCGTCGGCGCGGCAAACCGCACCACCGTCTGCACCGCCCCGGGCCGATCCACAATCGCCACCAGCATCTTGTCTCGTGCGGGTATCGCCAGGTCCGCCGCGCTGGTCGGCGCGGGCGCGGTGCCCGCGGCGGGCTTCCAAGACCCAAAGTGCTTCTCCAGCACGCCCTTGGCCTCCGCCATCGGCATGTCGCCCGCGATGAGAATGGTCAGCGACTCCGGCCGCACAATCGCCGCGTGCTGATACTTCACATCCTCCAGCGTCAGCGGCTTCACCGTGTCCGGCAGGCCCGCCAAGGGCGCGCCGTAGGGGTTGTTCTCCCCCATCAGCAGCCGCGCCGCCACGCGGTTGGCCACCTCCGTCGGCTCCTCGTCGCTCTGGGCCAGTTCTTCAAGGTGCAGGCCCTTCACACGCTCATAGTCCCTCGCGTCAAAGCGGGGCACCTTGATCGCGCTGGCCCACAGTTCCGCCGCCTTGTCAAAGTTGCGCGTCAGGCTCGAGACGCTCACGCTCAGCCCCTCACGCCCCTCGCCCGCTCCGAACTGCGCCCCCAGCGCCTGCATCGCCGCGGCAAACTCCGGGCCGTCCATGCCGCCCGTCCCCTCAGAGAGCATCTTCGTGGCCAGCGTCGTCAGGCCCGCACGCGCCGGCTGTTCGGCCGGTGAACCGACATTCACGACCGCCGTCGCCGCCGTCAGCGGCAGGCCCGCACCGCTTTCCGCTCCCTTGTGCCAGAACTGCACCTTCACGCCGTTCGAGAGCGTGAACACTTCCGGCGCGGGCGGGTTGAACGTCGCGGGCGTGCCGTCCGTCGGGCGCGTGTCGCGCCCGGAGGCAACCTTGGGCGCACGCTCCGCCAGCACACGCACAATGCCGCGGCTCTCCATCGTCAGCACCTTCGCCGCCGTCTGCGCCACCCTCGCGGGCGTGGTGGTGCGGTAGCGGTCCAGGTCGCGCTTCAAACTGTCGGGCTGCCCGAAGAAGTACTCGTACTCGTTGAGTTGGTCCGCCCGCCGCGCCACATCTTGTAACGACGACAGTTTCCCCGTCTCGATCGCCGCGACCCGCTGCGACAGTTCATCCGCCGTCGGGCCTTCCTTGGCAAACTTCGCCAGTTCCTCGTCCATAATGGCCTCGATCCGGCTCAGGTCGCTCCCCACCTTGGCCAGCACCTCCACCCGGAACATCGAACCCAGTTGCGCGCTTGTCTGCCCGCTCTGCACCTCCACCGCCAGTTGGTCCGCCAGCACCAGCCGCTTGTACAGCCGGCTGCTCTGCCCGCCCGCCAGCACCAGCGCGGCAATATCCATCTCCGCATCACCCTCTTTGTACTGCCCAGGGCTGTGGAAGTACATTGCCACCTTGGGCAACTGCACCTTGTCGTACATGCTCGCCCGCACCACGCGCCCGAGCGTGGCATCGGGCACGGGCCGGTCCTTCGCCACGTTGCCGCGCGGGATCGACCCGAACAGGTTGTTCACGAGCGGCTTGATCTGGGCCGGGTCAAAGTCCCCCGCCACCACCAGCGAGCAGTTGTTGGGGGCGTAGAACGTCGCAAAGAAGTTCTTCACGTTGTCCACGCTCGCGGCTTCCAGGTCCGCGTGCGTCCCGATCACCCCAAAGTGATACGGGTGGCTCTCCGGGTACATCATCTTGTACGAATCGTCGTACGCGCGGCCATACGGCGCGTTCTCCACCGTCTGCCGCCGCTCGTTGCGCACCACATCGCGCTGCTTGTCCAGTTTCTCCTGCGTCATCGTCGGGCCCATGTCCTCCAGGCGGTCGGCATCCAGCCACAGCAGCGTGGGCAGCAAACTCGCCGGGCCGTTGCTGTAGTAGTTGGTGCGGTCCAAACTGGTGCTGGCGTTGTTGGCACCCCCCCCGTTCTCCATGAGCACGTCAAAGTCGTTGCCGGGCACGCGCCTGGTGCCCATGAACATCAGGTGCTCGTACAAATGGGCGAAGCCGGAGCGCCCCTTGGGCTCGTTCTTCGCGCCCACCTTGTACCACAGGTTGATGGACGCGAC
>CAZNEU010000302.1:0-3274 GCA_964571915.1 uncultured Phycisphaeraceae bacterium | reverse complement strand
TGAGACGGTGGACACCCTCGCGGGCCTCAAGATCAACCACTTGCAACGCTACACCGAGCACACCTTCGCCTACGCGGGCCACGAGGCCGCCTGGCAAGGACACGCGCCGCTCACGCCCGCCGAGATCCGCCGCCTCGACACCTACTGCTTCGAGCGCGGCATCGAACTGGCCGCAAACCAGAACTGCTTCGGCCACCTGGCGGCGTGGCTGAAACTGCCCGAGTACGAACACCTCGCCGAAACGCACGGCGAGTGGATGTTTGATGTGTGGCCGCGCTCCGGCCCGTTCTCGCTCTGCCCGACGGACCCGGCGAGTCTGGCCTTCATTGAGGACCTGCTGGGGCAACTGTTGCCGTGCTTCCGGTCGCGCCGTGTGAACATTGGCTGCGATGAGACCTATGACGTGGGTTTCGGGCGGAGTGCCGCGGCCGGGGGTCCGAGTGCCTTGGTGGGGCGGACGCCCCGTCCGCCATCCGCACCCATCGACTCGGCCGCCCGCTCGCGTCTCTACGCCGCCTTCGTCTCCCAAGTGGCTGCGGCCGCACACCGCATCGGCGGTACCGCCACGCGCCCCATGTTCTGGGCCGATATCGCCCTCTCACACCCCCAGCGCCTCGCCGACCTGCCGGCCGGTCTCACCGCCCTTGCGTGGGGCTACGAGCCGGATTCGCCGTTCGATGCGTGGTGCGACGCGCTGCACGGTCGGACCATCTGGCTCTGCCCCGGCACCAGTTCGTGGCGTTCCATCTTCGGCCGCACCACGGAGCGACGCGGGAACCTGGACGCGGCCGCGCGTGCGGGCTTGGCGGCGCTCGCCGCGGGCACAAACGTCCAAGGCTTCCTCACCTGCGATTGGGGCGACACCGGCCACCAACAGCAGTGGCCCGTGGCCATGCTCGGGCTGGCCGACGGCGCCAACGCCGCGTGGAATGCAACAGCCGCGCCCGAGTTCGATCCGCGGGCCGCCGCCCTGCACGCACTCAGCGACGAGTCACTGCTCTCCGGGTCCTGGCTCGCCGCCCTGGGCGATGCCGACCGTGCCGTTCGCCAGGTCGCCCTGCCCCTCTCACGCCCCGGCCAGCCAGGCCGCCTCCTCAACCAATCCGCCCTCTTCATCGACATGCACAAGCGGCTCGACGAAGCCACCGATGTTGGCGACCCATCCTTGTGGCGGGGCGCGCTCGAACGCACCCAGGCCCTCGCGGCCACACTGCCCTCGGTTGCATCAGCCTTGCTTCACGACGAACTCGCACTCACCGCGCGTGTCGCCCTGTTCGCGGCACGCCGCGCGTGCTTGCGCCGTGCCACCAGCCCACCAGCGGGCTGGCAGCACGCCCTCGCCGCCGACCTTGACACCATCATGACCGACCATGCCCGCACGTGGCTGGCCCGCTCACGCCGCGCCGGGGCGGGCAAGGGGTTGGAGCACAGCCTCGGCTTCTACATGGCCGTCCGCAACTCCACGCTCGCCCCCTCCTGAATCCTGGCAACGACCCTTGCCACCCTTCGCCGACGATCACGACACCGCCCCGCGTGTGGTGCATCGCACCGTGGTCGCCGTCCCTGCCAACACTTGCTCATGGCCCCGCCGCTCAAATCCATCCCGCTCCGACCCTACCGGCCGGCCCAACCGCCGGAGCACGCCGCGCGTGCGTTCTTTGAGACCATGACGCAGCGTCGCAGCGTGCGTGCGTTCAGCGCGCGCCCGGTTTCGCGCGAGACCATCGAGTGGGCGGTGCGTGCGGCGGGCACGGCCCCGTCGGGAGCCAACAAGCAGCCCTGGCGTTTTGTGTGCATCAACGCCGCGGCCCTGAAGCACGAGATTCGGCTGGGGGCTGAGGCGGAAGAGCACGAGTTCTACACGCGCCGGGCCACGCCGGAGTGGCTGGCGGACCTCGCCCCGCTCGGCACGGACGAGCACAAGGAGTTCCTGGATGAGGCCCCGTGGCTGATCGCCGTCTTCAAACTCGCCCGGGGAGATGAGGGTGATCAGGTCTATTACGTGAACGAATCCGTCGGCATCGCCGTAGGGTTTCTGCTCGCGGCCCTCCACCACGCCGGCCTGGCCACCCTCACGCACACGCCCAGCCCGATGGGCTTTCTGGGGAAGATACTTGACCGTCCAGAACACGAACGCCCATACCTGTTGATCCCCGTTGGTTATCCGGCCGATGGATGCACGGTTCCCGACATCCAACGCAAGGCCATCGAAGAAGTCATGGTCATCAATCGAGGAGTTTGACCGTCATGTTCACCATCGTTCCCTTCGCGTTTGTGGCCGCCGCTGCCCTTTCATTGGCCGCGGGCCGGCAGCCTGCGCCCAAGACCGACACACCCGCCCCCGCGTCCGCACCCGTACCCGGGGAGCCCGCCAAGGCCAGCGGCGCCGCGTGGGTGCCGGGCGTGCCGGTGGGCTTCAAACTCCCCGATATTTCCACCATCCAGATCCGCGGGGCCGAGAGCAAACTCAGCATCAACTACAAGAACCGCCCCTCGGTGGTCATCTTCTACCGCGGCGGCTGGTGCCCGTACTGTGTGGACAGCCTCAAACTCTGGAGCATCAACTACGACGCGGTCAGGCAGGCCGGCGCCAACCTGGTGGCCATCTCGCCCGAGAAGATCGTCAATCTTCTCGAAGTGCAGAAGAAGCACAACCTGGCCATGCCGCTCGTGACCGACTATGACGGCCAAGCCGCCAAGGCCTTCAACGTGAACTTCACGCTGGACGCGGAGACCCAGGCCAACTACGTCAAGGCGGGCCTCAACCTCGTCGAACGCAGTTCACGCGGCACGTGGGAACTGCCGGTTCCCGGCACGTTCGTGGTCGATACCGACGGCACCGTGCTCTGGGCCCACGCCGACAAGGACTACACCAAGCGTGCTTCCCCCAAGGAAGTGATCGACTTCCTGAAAGCCCGCAAGGCGAAGATGAAGGCCGATGCCGAGGCGGCCAAGAAGGATGCCCCGTCCCCGCCGCCGGCGCCCGCGCCCGACCCCAAGAAATAATCGCGGCGGGCCTTCGCCACATCAGCGATGCCGGCCGCCCGTGGTTGTCCCCACGGTGGTGGTGCCGCCTGAATCCGTCCCGCCACGGAGCACGGAGGCGACCGCGGCGCGGAGTTGTGCTTCGCCGTGATCAAACAGCATCGTGAGGCGCGGCCGCACCACGGGGCACGGCCAGCGGTCTGGCGGCACGGACCTGAGTTTGGCCCAGTCCTTGTTGGTCGCGACGATCGCCTGCACGTCCAAGCGGCGCGCCTGCGCGATGATCTGC
>CAZNEU010000301.1:0-1844 GCA_964571915.1 uncultured Phycisphaeraceae bacterium | reverse complement strand
CCCGGCACTCAACAGCCGCGCGGGCCGGGCCGAGAACCAGAGGACCGCGCCGTGCGAGTTGCCTCGCCCGGCTCACCGCCAACGGCTCGCGGCTCGCCGCTAATCCACAATAAACAATAACGCTCCCTCCTTCGCTGTGCTCCGGTGCTCGCCGTCCCCATCGCTCACCATCCAACTCTCACCCGCGCGCGTCACAAACTCGCGCCCGTCCTTGAGCCGCGTGAGCAGTTCACCCTTCAGCACCAGCACCACGTGCCCGCGGGCGCACCAGTGGTCTGCCGCGTACAGGTGCGAATACTCCACCATCCGCACGCGGATATTGCCCACCTCCACCGTTCGCCACCACGCCCGCCCCGCTTCCGCCGTCTGCTCCACGCGCGGCACGGTGTCCCACTTGATCTCGGCGAACGGCACGTGCTCGATCTTCATGCGGGGATTGTTGGTGCGCGGCTGCCGTGCGACTGAACAACGAGCAGGCCGTAGCGGCCCTCCCTCTCGCCACGGCGAGTCTTCGACACGGTCGGGCTTCCGTCCGTATCAGAACGGAAACACCACCCCCGCATACACCATCACGCTGTCGCGCCCGGGGTTCCGCTCATCCCCCTCGATCCGCGCGTTGGAGATGTGGTGATATCGCACGCCGATCACCAGCCGCGTGTCGTCATCGCCGATCCGCGTGGTGTACCCGAACCCCGCACGCGGCGTGAAGTTGAAACTCGTCCCGCCCCCCCCCGCGTCGGGCACATCGTCAAACGAGAACAACAGGCCGATGCCCACGTCGCCGTACACGCTCCAGTCAAAGTTTTCCGCGTGCCAGAAGTGCCAGCGAAACACCATGTTGGGGTTGATGCCGCCGCTGTCCTGCCCCTCCTGCGCAAAGTACCACGCGCCCAGTTCCACCGAAAACTCCAGTTCCTTCGCCCAGAACGTGCTAAAGGCGACGTACCCGTTGAAGTCCTGATCGTCGTCAAAGTTGTTCGCGTACCCGCCGCCGAAGGTGATCCACCACCCGCCGCTGGAAAGGCCGAACGCACGCGCGGCCTGTTCGCCCTTCACCGCCGGCTCGGTCGGGGCGTTGGTGGCGGCGCCGGCCGCGGGCGGTTCATCCGCCGCGCCACGAAAAGCCGCGTACGCGCCCGCCGTGTCAATCACGAGCGGCGCGGCCACAAGCGGCTCATCCAGCCGCGCTCCGCCCTCGCGCAGGCTTTCCGTCCGCACGCCCCAATCAGCCGTCATCCCCGCCACGCCCCCCAAGACGGCAGCCCCGCTGCCCGCCGCGGCGATGAGAGCAACCATGATCGATGCGCCCGAACGTACACTCTGGCTCTTCATGCCCCCAGCCTAGCCGCTCAGCGCCGCCCTGTCATGTCTTCAGACCAGCACCCACAGCCCGCGCCGCACTCGCACACGCCCGGGCCGCACGACCGCGGCGCCACGCCCGAGGCACGCCTCGCCCGCCTCGAAGAGGCCGCCATGTTCAGCGAGCGCATGAACGATGAACTCAGCGGCCAACTGCGAGCCCTGTTTGACGCCGTGAACGCGATCTCCCGCCGCATGGACCTGCTGGACCGCCGCCTGGGCCAGGTGCAGAGCCAACTGGAAGCCGACGACCCCGGCCCCGAGAAGCCGCCCCACAGCGCGTGAGTCTGAGGCTTCAGGCTTCAGGCCTCAGGCTGCTCTGTGGAAACCATTTGTTGAAGCAGGGTCGCGTCGTGTGGCACCCCTTCAGGGTGCATGGGCAAGGGGGCGGTTTCCGGGGGTTTCGTCGCCGAGCCTCCTCAACCCCCGGCTATTGACTTTCAGCCCTTCGGGCTGCAAGGCATGGTTTCAACAGAGCAAGGTGA
>CAZNEU010000300.1:0-4661 GCA_964571915.1 uncultured Phycisphaeraceae bacterium | reverse complement strand
GCACGCACCCGGTCCTCGAGGTCGATCGCGTAGAACATCCCGCCCTGACCGTTGCGTTTGCCTCTCATGCCATCATCTTCGCACCGTCCGGGCCTTCGGTTTTTTGGAAATCACCAAACCGCCGAGTTTTGCAGCGTCCTGCTAGCGGGCGAGAATCACCCACAGCACCACCGCGATGCCCAGAACGAACAGGCCAAAGAGCACAGCGCTGAGCACGGTGGCCAATCTGGACTTCTGCCGGAGCATACCGCCAGCATATCCGGCCGTTGCGGCCCGTGCCAACGCCCGCCACCACCTCTCACGGCACCAGCGGCACGCAGGCCAACTCGTTGTACACGCCCCCGGCCAGCGTCAACCGGCTCTCCATCAACCGCACATCGCCAACCTCGAACCGCGGCACGGCCAACGGGCCACCCCACGGCCTGCCCGTCGAGGGAGTTCCCTCCGGGAACCGGCACAGCGTCAGGTGCGGCACAAAGCGCTCGGGCTTGTTGCTACGGCGCGGGCGTGCGAACCGTTGCACCAGCCGCCTGTGCAGTTCCAACAGCGTTGGCGGGCTGTCCGTCCGCGCCGCCACCAGCCGCGGCGGGGCCGTGGCAGGATGGTCGGGGATCGTGATGAGCGCCCCCGCGGTGAGCGCGAACGCTGGCAGGCCCGCGCACGCTCGCTCTACGGATTCGACGGCGGCCCGAAGATCCCGCCGCGCCGTCTCCCCTATGAACTGCACCGTGAGGTGAACCTGCTCCCGACGCGTCAGCCGGTGCGGGGGCAGGGGAAGGCACGCCAGCGCTTCCAGCAGCGCGGCGGCCACGTCCGGCGGCGGGTAGACCGCGACAAACAGCCGCAGCGAGTCGCGGGTGCGTGGCATCGTTTCAGACTACCATGCCGCCCGACTTCCCTCCAGGAGGCTTCCGCCATGCGTGTGTGCGCCGCCCGTCGTCTCGGTTTCGTGATCGCGGTGGTCGCCGCGTGCAGCGGCGCCACTCGTGCCCAGCCCGCCGCCACCGCCGCGCTTGGCGAGAAGGAACTCATCAGCACCGGCATCGCCCGCTTCTTCGCTCCCGGCGCCAGGCCTGCTGATGCCCTCCCTAGTTTCGCGCTCAAAAACCCTGCCAAGAGGACCGGCGACCTGCCCGCGGCGTGGGTCGTGCTGCCCGCCTTCGCGCAGGCCGCCGACGGCCGGCAGATGGCCACCGTGGCCGCGCCCGCGGGCACATCGTTCTACGGCACGGGCGAAGTGGCCGGGCCGCTCCTTCGCAACGGCCGCCAGGTCACGCTCTGGAACACCGACGCCTTCGGCTACACGGTCGAGAAGAACCCGAGTCTGTACCAGAGCCACCCCTGGGTGCTCGCCGTGCGGCCAAACGGCACCGCGTTTGGCGTGCTGGCGGACACCACCTGGCGCACCGACATCAAGACCGACGGTGCCATCACCTTCACGGCCGAAGGACCCGCGTTCCCCGTCATTGTCATCGACCGCGCCAGCCCGCAGGAAGTCCTCAGGGGCCTGGCCGAACTCACCGGCACCATGGAGATGCCCCCCAGGTGGGCCATCGGCTACCAGCAGTGCCGCTATTCGTACAACCCGGAGAAGCGCGTGCGTGAAATCGCCCAGGGCTTCCGCAGCCGCAACATTCCCTGCGATGTCATCTGGTTCGATATCGACTACATGGACGGCTACCGCGTCTTCACCTTCGACAAGGCCCAGTTCCCCGACCCCGCCAGACTCAACGCCGACCTCGAGGCCCTGGGCTTCCGCACCGTGTGGATGATCGACCCCGGCGTGAAAGATGAAAAAGGCTATTTCGTCCGCGACCAGATGATCGAGCAAGACCTCGCCGTAAAAACCGCTTCCGGCTCCGTCTACACCGGTGCCGTCTGGCCCGGCATGTGCGTCTTCCCGGATTACACCTCCGACAAGGTCCGCACGTGGTGGGCCGGCCTCTACACAGACTTCATGGCCACCGGCATCGACGGTGTATGGAACGACATGAACGAGCCCGCCGTCTTCGGCGTGGCCAGCAAGACCATGCCCGAAGACAACCAGCACACCGGCGGCGCCTGGCGCAGCCAGCCCGGCGCGGCTTCGGTCTTCATCTCCCCCGGCCCTCACGCCCGCTTCCACAACGTGTACGGCTCGCTCATGGCCCAGGCCACGCGAGACGGCGTGATGGCTGTGAACCCCGACAAACGCCCATTCGTGCTCACGCGCGCCGGCTACCTCGGCAGCCACCGCTACTCCGCCACGTGGACGGGCGACAACTCCGCAACGTGGACGGACCTCGAAGCGTCCATCCCCATGGCGCTGAACCTCGGCCTCTCCGGCCAGCCCTTCTGCGGCCCGGATATCGGCGGCTTCAACGGCAGCCACACCGGCGACAAGGCCGAGAAGGGCCGCTTCTTCGCCCGCTGGATGGGCATTGGTGCCTTGCTCCCCTTCAGCCGCGGCCACACCGCCAAGGGCAACGACGACAAAGAGCCCTGGTCCTTCGATGCCAAAACCGAGGCCACCTGCAAGGCCGCACTCGAACGCCGCTACCGCCTGCTGCCGTACTACTACACGCTCTTTCACGAGGCCCACACCACCGGCCTGCCCGTGGCACGCCCGGCCTTCTTCGCCGACCTCACCGATGCCGCGCTCCGCAGTGAAGACGATTGCTTCCTCATCGGTGCCGATGTGCTCGTCGTGCCGCAGTTCATGCCCGACGGCTCGCGCGTGCCCGTCCAGCCCAAAGGTCTGTGGCGTTCCTTCGAGGTGGTTGACGCGGCCCGCGGCAACGCCGACCTGCCCGCACTCAAGATCCGCGGCGGGGCCATCGTCCCCGTCGGCCCCGTCATCGAGTGGACCGACCAAAAACCCCTCGACCCCCTCACGCTCATGGTGAGCCTTGATGCGAACGGCAACGCTACGGGCACGCTCTACGAAGATGCGGGCGACGGCTGGGGTTTCCGCAACGGCGAGTACCTCAAGACCACTTACACCGCCAGCACCGCGGGCACGTCCGTCACCGTCAAGGTCGCATCCACCGACGGCAAACTCCCCCGCCCCAAGCGCGGCATCGTGGTGCAGGTGATCGGCGATGGCGGCAAGGCCCACTCCGCCACCGGCACCGATGGCGACACCATCACGGTGGATATGAAGTAGAGCATTGACGAGTTGACGAGTTGATGAGGGGTCAGGTGGGGCGGACGTCCCGTCCGCCATGCCTCCGTGCCTTCCCAGTGCCTTCCCCTCATGGGCCTTTTCTCCCGCGTCATCTCGAACCTCAAGGCGGGCCTCGCCAAGACGCGCGACTCGCTCGTCTCCGGCCTGCGCCTCCTCGTGCGCGGCCGCGTGCTCGACGATTCCCTCCTCGCCGACATCGAGAAGGCCCTCCTCTCCGCGGACGTCGGCCCCGCGGCCACGGCCAAACTCATCGATGGGTTGCGCGCCGATGTGAAGGCGGGCAGACTCACCGACTCGGCTCTCGTCATCGACCACCTGAAGACCGCGTGCAAGGGGATGCTGCGAGGAGAGCCGCGAGCCGCGAGCGGCGAGCCGATGGCCAGAGAAGGCAAAGGGCCATCACTGGCACTCGCGCGCGCGGCGTCCGGCCCCACCGTCATCCTCGTCACCGGCATCAACGGCGCGGGCAAGACCACCAGCGTCGCCAAACTCGCCGCGCGGCTGAAAAGCCAAGGCCACACGGTCATGCTCGCCGCGTGCGACACCTTCCGGGCCGGGGCCGTGCGACAACTTGAAATCTGGTCCGAGCGCCTCGGTGTGGAACTCATCAAGGGCCAGATGGGCGGTGATCCGGCCGCGGTTGCGTTCGACGCCTGCAAGGCCGCCGTCGCGCGCAATGTTGATTACCTGATCGTTGACACGGCCGGGCGATTGCAGACGCAGGACCCGCTCATGCGGCAACTCGCCAAGATCTTCGCCGTGCTGGGCAAGCAGATTCCGGCTGACGTGGGTGGTGGTGGGGGGACCCCGCACGAGTCGCTGCTCGTGCTGGATGCCACCAGCGGCCAGAACGCCGTGCGGCAGGCTTGCGAGTTCGACAAGTCGGCGCCCATCAGCGGCATCATCCTCGCCAAACTCGACGGCACGGCCAAGGGCGGCGTGGTGCTGGCCATCAACGCCGCCACCAGCATCCCCGTCAAGTTCATCGGCGTGGGCGAACGGCCCGAAGACCTTGAGCCCTTCGACCCCGACACCTTCGTCGAGGCCCTCTTCGAGGCGTGACGACATGCAGCCCGACCGTCAGGGAGGGCCCGTCAGCCCCGTCGAGACGCGAAGCGTGAGCGAGCGTTCCCGGTCTTGGAAGTGGGGCGGCGGGTCCGACGCGGCGAAGCCGCGAAGGTGGCGCCGGTGCTCTTTGGACCTGCGATGTTCGCGGATGCAGACCGAACCGCTTCGGTTCCCTCTGCAACTCCCTCCCGCGTTGACGGTTGCCTTTGGAGCGGGGGTGCCGGGGGGCGGCAGCCCATAAGCGTTTACTTTAGAGTTGCCCACTGACGGGCGGGGTGGTAGTCTCTCGGGTGCATGGACGCACCCACCATTCGCAAGTCGCTGGTCGACTGGTCGCTGATCGAGCTGTTGTTGCCCGTAGGTTGGCAGGTGCAGGCGCGGTCACTGGGCGCTCTGCGGCGTGCGCGCGGCATTGCCGACGCGGGCA
>CAZNEU010000299.1:0-2095 GCA_964571915.1 uncultured Phycisphaeraceae bacterium | reverse complement strand
CCCGCGCTCAGGTTGCCGTCGAGGCCACCCAGGCCGGATGCACAGAACTTGCACCCCACGGGGCAGCCGATTTGTGAGGAGATGCAGGCGGTGAAACGGGGTGCTCTGTCCTTTTCTTCATCGCGCTCGGCTGGGATCATGACGCACTCGGTCTGCAGGGCCGAGGAAGTGACGGAGTGACCCGCCACGGCGGGTAAACTCCGTGACGGAGTGGCGGAGTGGGGAAGCACCGTGAGCGACACTTCGTCGCTTGGTGACTTCGTGACTTCGTCACTTCCGCTCTTCGTCGCTTCGTCACTTCGTCCCTTCGTCACTCCGTCACTTCCCTCGTGCCACTGCACCAGCAACTTCTGCACGCCGTCGCTGGCCTGCTGGTGCTGCACAATGTCGCCCGAGAGGAACGTGAGGCCATGCTCCGGATCGGCGAGCAGTGCCCGGTCGCGCTGCGAGAGCGTCGTCATCAGGGCGGGGTCGATGATGCCCTTTTCGTAGACCCACTCCAGTATCTGCTTGGAACGGAACGCCGGCATGCCGCGGTCGCTGCACCACTGGCCGAGTGTGGCGGGCGTGAAGTCGAAGATGTGCGAGACGGGGTCGTTCACGCACAAGGGTAGGTTTTGCACTGGCCGCGCGGCCGGAAACGCTCTCGCGTTCCTCTCTTTGCCTTTGCTGTCCCCTGTCCCCTATCACCTGTCCCCTTCTGCCTGTCCCCTCCCCCCTGTCCCCTGCCCAAACAAAACGGCCCGAGGGCTTGTCGCCTTCGGGCCGCGTACGTTCATCTCAACTCAAGGGGCGATTGCTCAGACCATGGCCTTGAGGGCCTTGAGAGCGCGGATCTTGACGACGGTGGAGGCGGGCTTGCCCTTGCGCATCTCTTCGTTGCCGGTGAAGGGGTTCTTCCACATGCCGGGCTTCACGGCGGGCTTGTCGCGGGCCACGATCTTCATCATGCCCGGCACGTTGAACATGCGGGGGCCTTTCTTGGAGAGGTCGGCGGCCACGACCTTGGCCATCGTGTCGAACACGGCCGCCACGTTCTTGCGGGTCAGGCCGGTGTTGTCGGCGACGATCTTGTAGAACTCTCCCTTGCCGCGGGGCTTCTTGGCGGGCTCGATCTTGGCGGGTTTGGATGCTTTGGTGGCCATGCTGAAAACTCCATAAAAAAGGCTGTTCGCGGCTCCACCGCGAAGAAACGTTGCGGGTGTTGTACCGTGGCACCGCTCGGGATTCAAGCGTGAACATCGGTATTCGGGCCGAAAAACCGCACTTTTATGGTTCCGGGGCACAAAATACCCTGAAAATGAGGGGTTTTCCACAGGAGGCCAGCCGCGACGAGCCCGACGCGCTGGGCTGGCGGCAGGCCAGACGCCAAGGCGGGATTCACCACGGAGACACAGAGGACACAGAGGAAGACATGCAGCCCGACCGTGACGGAGGGACCGGACTACGCAAGCGTCAACGGAAGCCCGACCGTCAGGGAGGGTTGGTCAAGGCCGTACGCAGATCGAAGACTCGCCGTGGCGAGGGTGCGCAGAGACGGCGAAGGGACGCGGAGAGGGAATCTGCTGTGCCACGATCATCGGCGCAGCGACGCTGATCGTGCGGGCGAGGGCTCGGCCTGATCGAACGCCCCGGAGGGGCGTCGGGTTGTAGCCACGGGTGGAGCGACGCGGCTCTGAGCGTCGCGCAACCCGTGGAGACGGACGCGCACGGATTCATCCGCCCCGGCAGGGGCGGAGGAGTCCTGCGCGAGCGGAACGCCGCGCCTGCTGACCGCCTCCTTCCTCCGCCCCATCCGGGGCGGCACTGATGACGGGGCATGCTTTCCACGGTTTGCGCGTCGCCGGGCTTCGCCCCGCCTCCTCTCCACCCGTGGCTACACCCCTTCGCCCCGCCGGGGCGAAGCGAGACGCCGCGCGAGCGCGGTTTCAGGTGGCGCGAGCGCGGGTTCGCGCGGCGCGACAGGCCTTTCACGTCACGGCGCGTGCCATTCGCGCCGCGCGACGTGCCATTCAGGTGACGGCGCGTGCCATTCGCGCGGCGCGACAGGCCTCTCGCGCGGCGCGCCAGATGGTTCGCGCCCGGCGCGGGGCGT
>CAZNEU010000298.1:0-8425 GCA_964571915.1 uncultured Phycisphaeraceae bacterium | reverse complement strand
GTGGGCGGCCAGCGGGTGCCAAACGGCCTTGACAGATGTGCATTCTAGCCGGATAATATATGCATATGCGCACCACCATCATTCTCAAGGACGATCTTGTGAAGGCCGCCCGCAAGGCCACGGGCATCCAGCGGAAGACCGACCTGGTTCATGCGGGGCTGGAACTGCTGATCCAGCGTGAGGCGGCCCGGGCGCTTGCGGGCCTGTACGGCAAGGGGAAGGACTTTGTGGCCGCTCCGCGCAGTCGCGTGGGCAAGCGTCCTTTGCGGAGAGCCGCGTGATCCTTGCCGACACATCGCTGTGGGTCGACCACTTCCACGCCCGCTCGCGTGAGGTGCTGGACCTGCTGCTGGCGGGCCAGCTGGCGACGCATCCGTTCGTTGTGGGTGAGTTGCTGGCGGGCAACCTGCCTGAGCGAACCCGAAGTGTGCGGCAACTGCTCGCGATTCCCACGCTGGCTGCCGTCGAGCATCAAGAGGTGGTCGAGTTGGTGGACCGCAACACGCTCTATGGCCGCGGACTGTCGTGGATCGATGCCCACCTGCTCGCCTCGTGCCTGGCTTCGGGCACACCTCTGCTCACGCGAGATGCGGGGCTGAACGTCGCGGCACGGCGCGTGGGCGTGGCGACAGGCTGAGAACGCCCGCCCGCACCCCGACCTCCTCGCCACTATCCTCCTGCCCTATGGCCATCCTCGTTCACGCCGCCACCAAAGTCATCTGCCAGGGCATCACCGGCGCCTTCGGCGCCCAGCACACGCGCGGCTGCCTGCACTACGGCACCAAACTGGTGGGCGGTGTCACCCCCGGCAAGGGCGGCACCAAGGACGACAACGGCCTGCCCATCTTCGACACCGTCGCGCAGGCCGTGAAGGCCACGGGCGCGACGGCGACCATGATTTTCGTGCCGCCGGCCTTTGCCGCGGATGCGATTCTGGAGGCGATGGCGGCGGGCATCGCGGTGATCTGCGCCATCACCGAAGGCGTGCCCGTGCAGGACATGGTGAAGGTGCGGGCGATGCTCGATGCCCGGCAATCGGCAATGGGCAATGGGCAATCGGGGAAGAATGGCTCGGCACCAGTGCCCGGTGTCGAAGAGTCGCCGTGGCGACCCCAGTCCCCGGTGCCTTTCCCGGTCCTCATCGGCCCCAACTGCCCCGGCGTCATCACCCCCGGCCCCAAGACCGGCGGCGGCACCGGCCCAACCGATGCCTTCACCAACGCGGGCTGCAAGATCGGCATCATGCCCGGCTATATCCACACGCACATCTCGCAGGCCAAGAAGGGCAAGGCCGTCGGCATCGTCAGCCGCTCCGGCACGCTCACGTATGAGGCGGTGTGGCAGACGTCCAACCTCGGCCTGGCTCAATCCACGTGCGTGGGCATCGGCGGCGACCCCATCCGCGGGCTGAACCACATCGACTGCCTGCGCATGTTCGAGGCCGACCCCGACACGCACGGCATTTTGATGATCGGGGAGATTGGCGGCAGCGACGAGACGGACGCCGCGGCGTACATCAAAGAGCACGTGAAGAAACCCGTGGCGGCGTTCATCGCGGGGCGGACCGCGCCGCCGGGGCGCCGGATGGGGCACGCGGGGGCGATCATCGGCGGTGCGGATGACACGGCGGATGCGAAGATTGCTGCGCTCAAGAGCGCGGGTGTGGAAGTGGCGATGAGCCCGGCGGATATGGGGCGGGCGATGGCGAAGGCGATGAAGGTGGGGTGAGGGAGGGGGCGTGCGGCGGGCCGGCCGAGGTGGCGCGGTACCTGCGTGTGCGTTGCCACGGCCCCTCGGGCCGCTACACTGCGGGATACCCAAACGGGGACCGATCATGCTGACATACGCGGGTGCTGCTCACGGATCACATTGGAACGTCAAGGGCACCGCACACGCGGATGGGTATGCCCCGTTGATTTCCAGCGCGATCCCGAAGCCGCTCGCGGGCGTGCCGCATCCGATCCCATACCAAGGCAGCAAGCGGCAACTGGCCCATTACATCGTCAGCCTGTTTCCTGCGGTGACCAATCGGCTTGTTGAGCCGTTCGCCGGTTCTGCGGCAGTTTCGTTGGCGGCTGGCTATCTGAAGCGTGTGAAGCGTTGGACGATCAACGACCTTCACCGCCCGCTCATCGACCTCTGGACAGAGATCGTCCGCAATCCCGAGGACATCAGCGACGAGTACGAGAAGATTTGGAAGGCCCAACGCGGCGACGAGCGGGCGCACTATGACCGCGTGCGGGAGCGGTTCAACAAGAGCCACAGGCCCGAGGACTTCCTGTATCTTCTCGCCCGCTGCGTCAAGGCCGCCATCAGGTACAACTCGCGCGGCGAGTTCAACAACAGCCCCGACAACCGGCGGCTCGGTGCCGTGCCCGGCACGATGCGACGCCACATCATCGGCGCTTCGGCGTTGCTCAAGGGCAAGTCGTCGCTGATGTCGGTGGACTACCGCGAGGTCTTGGAATCCGCCAAGCCCGGCGACCTTGTGTACATGGACCCGCCATACCAGGGCGTGGTGGACACCCACAACCACCGCTACCGGCACGGCATCGCCTTCGATGAGTTTGTCTCCGCGCTCGACGGCCTGCGGCGGAAGAGCATCGCGTTCATCGTCAGTTATGACGGGCGCACGGGCACCAAGCGGTACGGTCGCCCCCTCCCGGCATCGCTCGGTCTCACGCACGTCGAGATTCCCGCCGGGCGCTCCACGCAGGCCACCTTGCTCGGTCGCGACGACAGCACCTATGAATCGCTGTACCTCTCGCCGGAAATCAGCGCCGACGAAGCACACCTTAAACACGGCCCGCGCCATCGCGCAGAGTCCGCTTCCCTCTTCGCGGAGTCCGTCTGATGCCGGGGAAGTTGTCGAAGACCGCCCAGAAGGCGCTGGACGCCGTGACAGGCAAGCGCGCACGGATCGTCGTCGAACACATCCAAAAGCACGGCTCCATCACGACCGACGACCTCAAAGGGAAGTACGGCTACGACCACCCGCCCCGCGCGATCAAGGATGTCTCGGATCAGGGCATCCCGTTGGTGAAGATCATTGTGCGCAAGGAGAGCGGCAAGCGCATGGCGGAGTACCGATTCGGCGACCTCGACAACATCACCGCCGGTCGTGTCGGCGGGCGAGCGAACTTCCCCAAGGCGTTCAAGGAATGCCTCGTCGCCACCTACGGCTGCCGTTGCGCGTTGTGCAACGCGCCCTTCGAGGCACGCTACCTCCAGATCGACCACCGCATCCCGTATGCCGTCGCTGGCGACGGCGTCGCCGAATCGCTGGACGTGAAGGAATACATGCTTGTTTGCGGTTCCTGCAACCGCGCCAAGTCGTGGTCCTGCGAGCACTGCCCGAATGGTCTTGTCGGCAAAGACCCCAAGGTCTGCGCTGTGTGCTACTGGGCGAGCCCGCTGAAATACACACACGTTGCCACGCTGGACATACGCCGCCTCGACCTGACGTGGACGGGCGCGGAAGTCCCCGACTACGACGCGGCGAAGGCCAAGGCCGGTACAGAAGATCAGGCCATGCCCAAGTTCGTGAAGAACGCCGTGAAGCGGGCGGTCCAAGGCAGCAACGCAAGGCCCGGGCCTTCGCCGCGCTGAAGGCGGCGGGGGTGGAGGTGGCGATGAGCCCGGCGGATATGGGGAAGGCGATGGCGAAGGCGATGAAACTGGGCTGAGCCTGTGGCACATGGCCTGTCCTCGCCACAGTAGAATGCCAGCGTGAAGCCTCGCCCGAGAGTTCGTGCGGCACTGAAGTGGGGCGGACTGGGGGTTACCTTGCTGCTGGTGGTCGCGTGGTTGGGCAGCGGGTGGTACTGCCTCATGTGGGAGTTGCCCGCGTCTGGTTACATCTGCATCCAAGCCGGTCAGTTTTCCGTGGCCGAGCCGTTGTGGGCCGGTGACAGCAGGGGCCTGGGCGTTCTGTGGTTTGAGCCGCTGGACACAAAGTTTGAGTGGTGGTTCCGCTGGGGACGCTGGAACGGTGGCCGCGACGTTGCGGCGCCGCTCTGGCTGCCCACGCTGGCGGTCGCGCTGATCACCATTGGTGTATGGCGCGCCGATGCCCGTGCCCGTCGCCGCCAACGCAATGGATGCTGCGCAACGTGCAACTACGACCGCGCAGGCCTGCCCCCCGCGGCCCCGTGTCCGGAGTGTGGTGCCGGCGCGGCGACTTCGATGGAACGCGTGAAGGCGATGAGGGTGGGGTGAGGGGGCGATCTGCGCTGTGCGCCAAGCCCGCAGGGCTTGGAGGGAATAGCCGGGGGCAGAGCGAGGCCGCCGCGGGCGGTGAGCGCCGCCCCCGGAGGTGCCACCCGTACACCCAAGACAATGTCGGAACCGGGGGCGTTGCCCCCGGCTGTCTCATGCGAGGCCTGCGGCCTCGAAGACGTTGGCGGGCAAGGTGTCCCTCGCGCCGAAGTCGCCGCCCCCGGAGGCACCACCCACCCACGTACGACCCCGAGGGGGTGGTACATTCATGACGATGCCCGGACCGGGGGCGTTGCCCCCGGCTGTCTCATGCGAGGCCTTCGGCCTCGACGGTCACGACCATCACCTGAACAGGCCGGGACCGCGCCCGGGCGCGTGCTCGCGTTCGTGCCCCACCAGCCACGCTTTGCGTTCCAGGCCGCCGCCGTACCCGTGCAGCGAACCATCCGCGGCGACCACGCGGTGGCAGGGGACGATGATGGCGATGGGGTTTGCGCCGTTCGCCGCGCCGACGGCCCGCTGGCCGGTGGGGCGACCCACACGCCGCGCCAGTTCGCTGTATGAGATGGTCGTGCCGTAAGGAATCTCGCGCAGCGCGTTCCACGTTTCAACCTGGAACGCCGTGCCGCGCAGATCGAGCGGCACGGTGAACGCACCTCTCGCCAGCGTGCCCGCGAAGTATGCGGCCAGTTCACGCTCCAGTTGGGCCAGGTGCGCGGCGGCGCGCTCGTGCCCGGCGGGAGCGTGCGCCGGCGGCACTCCGCCATGCGCCGCCAACGTCGCGGCTTCATCGCGCGGCTCGGCATTGCCCGCCGCGCGGCCGCGCTCAAACGTGCCGACAAACTCGACCGCGGCGATGCCGTTATCGCTCGCGGCCAGACGCAGCAGGCCGAGGGGCGATTCCGCACGCGTCTGGACCACACACAGCGGTTCGTCGAGAATCTTCATGCCCGCAGCATAGGCTCCTCTCCGCCATGTGTTCGGGTATCATTCGGTGTGCCCTCGGACCCCGATCACAACCATGTTGATGCCCTCTCCACCGGCGCCGTTCGCGGGCGCGGCAGCGGGCTCAACCCCGGCAACCGCTTCGAGGATGTGCGGCTGCACGTGCTGGGCGAGCACCTGGATGAGCAGTTCCGCGACCACCCATCGGGCGTGCAGGTGCGCACGCAGGTGTTCACCGACGACACGCAGAGCGTGGTGAACAAGGTCGAATCGCCCGACATCCCCTTCAACTGGTCCCTCAACCCCTACCGCGGCTGCGAGCACGGGTGCATTTACTGCTACGCCCGACCCGGGCACGAATACCTCGCGCTCTCATCGGGCCTCGACTTTGAGACCAAGATCATCGCCAAGCCCCGGGCCGCCGAGCTGCTGCGGCGGTTCATCTCCAAGCCCGGCTGGAAGGGCGAGCCGATCGTGCTCTCGGGCGTGACCGATCCGTACCAGCCGGTGGAGCGCGACCTGCGGATCACGAGGGCGTGCCTGGAGGTGTGCCACGCGGCCCGTCAGCCGCTGAGCCTGATTACCAAGAACCATCTGATCACGCGCGACCTGGACATTCTGCGAGAGATGGCGGGGTGGAACGGCGTGCGCGTGGCGATCAGCCTCACGACGCTCGACCCGCTGCTGGCGGCGAAGATGGAGCCGCGGGCCAGCAGCCCCCGCGACCGGCTGGCCGCGATCCGCGAGTTGACTGCGGCGGGCGTGCCGGTGGCGGTGATGACGGCGCCGATCATCCCGGCGATCAACGACCGGGAGATTCCGGCGTTGTTGGAGGCCGCGCGGGAGGCGGGGGCTCAGAGCGCGGGCATGGTGCTGCTCAAACTCCCCCATCAGATCAAGGCCCTGTTTCTCGAATGGCTGGAGCGCCACTACCCGGATCGCGCTTCCCACGTCGAGAGCCTGATCCGCCAGTGCCGCGGCGGCGAGTTGTACGACGCCTCGTTCTTCAACCGCCAGCGCGGCACAGGGCCGGTGGCGGAGAACATCCGCGACACCTTCTCCGTGTTCGCCAAGCGCCACGGTCTCACACGCCGCCTGCCCGCCCTCAACTCCGCGGCGTTCGTGCGGCCCGGGCACGCCGCAGGCGTGCCGCTGGCCGCGGGCGTGAAGGGTGCGGGCGGCGTGGGCGGACGATGGGCACGCACGGCCCGCGCGAGCGCGGCGGGCGACACCGCGCGCGGGCAGATGGGGTTGTTCGGGTGAGGAGCGTGGCCGTGATTCACGGCAACGAGGCTCGCGGCAACTCCGCCAACGGCGCGGACAGGCCGCGAATAATCTCGCCCGCGCGATACACACGGTTGGTCGTTCGCCCGCTGGTTTCGTTCACAATGCCCTTGGCAACCAGTGCGTGGAGGTGTTTTTGCGCGGTGGGGAACGTGACCTTGAGTGCCACCGCCACCCCGCCGGCCGTGATAGCCAGGCGCATGAAGAGCAGGTCGATCAGGCGATGGGTGAGCACGCTTTGCCCCTTGTTGGCAAAGAGCTTGAAGTACCGGTCGCGCAGTGTGATCAAGTGCCGGGCGCGGATCAGGTCAGCCGCCGCTTGCGAGGCGATAGCGTGGCAGAACAACCGCACCCAGCCCTCCCAGTCTGACTTTGTGCTGACAGCCAGGAGCGCGTCGTAGTACTCGTCCTTGTGGTCCGCAAAGTACTCTGAGATATTGGCAACCGGGTGCTTGAGATCGTCTGATTTGCATGGCCCGACCGTCACGAGCAGGCGACCAAGGCGGCCGTTGCCGTCGGCGAAGGGGTGGATGGCCTCAAACTGATAATGGGCGAACGCGAGTTCGATGAGCCACGGATAGCGTGTGCGCGGGTGGGCCTGCGGATTGAGAAATCGCTCGAAATCCGCGAGCAACGTTTCGAGGTGCTCGCCCGGAGGGGGCGGCACAAAGCGTGCCTTGGCGAACCCCGCCGACTTGCTGCCGATGTAGGCCTGAGAAATGCGGAAGTCGCCGGGGCGAAGGCGGGCACCACGGGCGCCGTCCATCAGCGTGGCGTGCGCTTCGCGGAGCAGCCGCAGACACATCGGCAGCGGCGAGGGTAACGCGTCCTCCACCGCTCGCAGGTTGTTGCGAACCTCGATCACCTCGTCGCGCGCCGGCGGTTGCCCCGCCTCCACCATCGCCACCTCTTCGATGGAAGCAACCGTGTTCTCGATCTCCGATGATCGCTGCACCTCGCGCTTGCGCAGGGCCCGCAGCAGCACGTTGGGGTTCGGCAGTACACCCACAGCGCCCTCCAACCGAAGCAGATTGGTCAGAGCCTGCTCGTGGGCCTCGCTGACGCGGCCGATGAACTCATCGCGAGCGAGAGAGCGAGGCGGCAGGGGGTCGGGCACGAATGCCTGCCCTGACTTGGGACCCTTTGTCGGGAGGCCTTTGACGATCTGATCCTCGTAGAACGTCGTGCGAACCCAATGGCCTGACGGCCGGTTCTTCGTGCTGGATGCGTGTGCCGGCATTCAAGGATCATTGCATGGGCGAAGCAACGATTCAACGAAACGGGCAAATCGTTGAATCGTCCGGCTGACCATTACAGATGTCTTGAATCGCGTTCTGTGCCTAGAAAAGCCATGCGTACAGGACAGGCGGGCCCTGGCACCCGCCACCCATTGGATATCGCGGGTCCGATGTCACCATAGGTGGTACACACGCGGTCCGATACTTTCGCCGTGAGGACCGAGCCGGCTTTCCTCACCCCTCCTGCATGATCACGGCCTGGGCTGCCGCCAGCCGCGCAATCGGCACCCGATACGGCGAGCACGACACGTAATCCAGCCCGCAGGTGTGGAAGAAGTGGACGCTCTTGGGGTCGCCCCCGTGCTCCCCGCACACGCCGATCTTCAGGCCCGGGTTGGTGGCGCGGCCCTTCTCCACGCCCATCTTCACCAGTTGGCCGACACCCGCCTGGTCAATGGTCTGGAAGGGGTCCGCATCCAGCAGTTCGTGCCGCAGGTAGTCGGGCAGGAACATGTTCACGTCGTCGCGCGAGAAGCCGAAGGTCATCTGCGTCAGGTCGTTGGTGCCGAAACTGAAGAAGTCGGCCTGCTCGGCGATCTCGTCGGCGGTCACGGCCGCGCGGGGCACCTCGATCATCGTGCCGATGGGGATTTCGAGCCGCTTCTGCCACCCCTTCTCGGCCCGCACCGCGGCGATGGTCTCGAGCGTGAGTTGCCGCAGGTACGCCAGTTCCTTGCGCG
>CAZNEU010000297.1:0-4392 GCA_964571915.1 uncultured Phycisphaeraceae bacterium | reverse complement strand
CAGGAAACTGACGCGGCAGGCCCGCGCCTGGGACAAGATCGTCAAGATCGGCCGAACCCACCTGCAGGATGCCACGCCCATCCGCGTGGGACAGGAGTTCTCCGGCTTCGCTTCGCAGATGGACCACGCGGGGGGCCGCCTGCAACGCGCGCTCGAAACACTCGGCGAACTGGCCATCGGGGGCACGGCCGTGGGCACCGGCATCAACGCCCACGAGCGCTTCGGCAGAATGGTCGCCGCGGAACTGACCAAGGCCACCGGCTGCACGTTCCGCGAGGCCCACAACCACTTCGAGGCCCAGCACGCCAAGGACGCGTGCGTGGAAGTCTCCGGGCACCTCAAAACCATCGCCACCAGCCTCACGAAAATCGCCGGCGACATCCGCCTCATGGGCATGGGCCCGCGCTGCGGCCTGGGCGAACTCATCATCCCCGCCGTGCAGCCCGGCTCCAGCATCATGCCCGGCAAGGTCAACCCCGTCATCTGCGAGAGCCTCATCATGGTCTGCGGCCAGGTGATCGGCAACGACGCGGCCATCACCTTCGGCAATCTCGGCGCCCTCAACAGCACGCTCGACCTCAACGTCGCCATGCCGCTGATCGCACGAAACCTCCTCGAGTCCATCCACCTGCTGGCCGCCGCGTGCCGGATGTTCACCGCCAACCTGCTCGAAGGGCTGAAGGTGGATGAGGCGCGCTGCGCCGAACTCATCGAGGGGTCGCTGGCGATGTGTACGAGCCTGGTGCCCTCCATCGGGTACGACGCGTCGGCCACGCTGGCCAAACGGGCCTTCAAGGAGGGCAAGACGATCCGCCAACTCGCCCTGGAGCAGAAGGTGCTGCCCGCGGCGAAACTGGATGAACTGCTCAACCCCTGGGGCATGACGCTGCCCGGCGGCGAGGGGAGTGCGGGCGGGTGAGCCTTCTTCCCGTGGTGGCTGCACCGGCCCACCACCCGCACGGGGTGAGGATATTTCCTCGTCCGTGATCTGTTCGGTTTGCATTCCCCGCCGGGTGGTGTAGAGTTGAGCGTCCGCCTAGGCCACACAGGACCCAGTCTCGGTTTTTGGGAAGAGCGATCCACCGGTGCTTCCACACCGGTGGCTTGCTTTTTGGGCAGCCCGTTCAGGCGGGGAGCGATTCCAGCGCCCGCTCGACCTCGCCCCATGTGCGTTCGATCCGTGCGGGCGAGAAATCAAAGTCCAGACCCGCCGCCGCAAACAGTTGCGGCAGGGGCCGCGAGCCCCCCAGCGCCAGCCCGCGTTTGTACGCCGCGATCGCCGCGGGCGCATCCGCCCGGTACCGCTGCCAGAGTTGCAGCGCCCCCAACTGGGCGATGCCGTACTCGATGTAGTAGAACGGCGCGCCGAACAGGTGCAACTGCCGCTGCCACATGAAGCGGCGCGCGTCTTCAAGGCCCGACCAGTCCAGATCGGCCCCGAACCGCTGCTGGAGCCCGACCCACACCGCCGCGCGCTCGTCGCGCGTGTGCCCCGGGTGCGTGTAGAGCCAGTGCTGAAACTGGTCGATGGTCGCGATCCACGGCAGGATGGTCGCGATCCCCTCGAGGTGGACACGCCGCGCACGGTCGGCATCGCCGGCGTTCGGGTAGAACTCATCGAGGAACGGGTGGCTCGTCAGTTCCATGCTCATGCTCGCCACCTCCGCGAACTCCAGCGGAATGTCCGCCCGGTTCGAGAGCACGTTCTCGGCGCGGCAAAGAAGCGAATGGAACGCGTGCCCCGCCTCATGCACCATGGTCTCCACATCACGCTGCACGCCCGCGGCGTTCATGAAGATGAACGGCAGCCGCCGCCGGTCGCGGTTGGCCTGATACCCGCCCGGTGTCTTCCCCTTGCGGCTGTCCAGGTCCAGGCACGTCTCACCCTGCGGTCCGTCGGCCAGGGCACCGAAGAGCGCGGCCAGGCCGCCGGGCGATGGGTCCATTCGAGTAAACACGCGCCGCGTGCGAGCCACCATCTCATCGGCCGTCGCGAAGGGCCGCAGCGCGGGGCGGCCGCGCGGGTCAACGGCCAGGTCCCACGGACGCAGGCGGTCCAACCCCAGCCCTGCCCGCCGCGCCTCGTGCAACCTCCGCATCGCGGGCACCACGTGCCTCCCCACGCCGTCGGCAAACAGGTCGCAGTCGGCGGGCGTGTAATCAAACCGCCGCTTGGCCTTGAACGCGTAGCCCCGGTAATCGTCGAAGCCCGCGTTCCCTGCCGCGGCGTGCCGCTTGGTGAGCATCTCCTCGAACACGCACTCGATCGCCTCGCGGTCGCGCAGGCGTCGCTCCACCACCAGCCGCCACGCCTCCTCGCGCACGGCACGGTCCGGCTCCTCCTGATACCGGCCCATCTGCGGCAGCGTGCGCTCCTGCCCGCGAAAGTTCACCATCATCGCCCCGCAGAGTTCGTCGTAGCGCTGGTTGAGTTTCGTCAGTGCCGTCTCCAGCGGGATGTTCTCGGGCCGGAACAACTCCACCGCGGCCCGGGTGTCGCGCAGCAACACGCCGAAACGAGCCGGCTCCAGCCCGCCCGCAAAGGGCGACGAGGCCACCTTCTTGTCCAACTCGAAGCCCGCCTCCTTCAGGCGCGGCTCCACGTTCTCGACAAAGTCCAGGTACCGCCGCTTCACCGCCGCGTCCTCGGTGTCGCGGGTCATGTTGATGTGGTTGGTGCTGGCAGCCTCGCTGGCCGCGGCATCAAGTTCGCTGCGGTCCAGGATCAGTTCCTGCAAACCCGCGACGCTGGTGATGGGGCGGGCCAGCAACCCCGCGTACAGCGGCTCCAGTTCACTCCAGCGCGTGGCGTCGAGCGCGGCGGGCACATACGTGGAGACGGGCGTGAAGGCCGGGAGAAGGGCTGAGTGCGGATCGAGCGGCATGTGGGCCGAGTGTACGACGGGCCGCGTGCTTCGGGTCAAAAACAACAACGGCCCCGGGTTGAACCGGGGCCGTTGCGAAGAAGCACACTCAACGAAACAGATTCAGCGGCTCGAACCGGCCGCGCTCAGGCGCGACGGCGGCGGGCCACCATCAGGCCGCCGATGCCCACCAGCGCGGCAGCGCCGGGGGTCGGGATCAGGCGGGTCTTGTACGTGATCTCAAGGTCCACACCGGCGGCGGTGTTGATGATCGAGACGATATTGCCCGCGCCGGAGACGTTGGACGTGCCGGCGGCCGTCACGCCGATCAGAATGTTGCCAACACCGATGTAGGGGGACAGGTCTGCGGGGAGTTCGACCGAGTTGCTGTCCATATCGCCACCGGCGACCGTGCCCGTGTCGAAGCCCGAGGTACCGCCGAAGTCGATGACACCGTCAAAGGGCGACGCGTTGAACATCGTGTTGGTGAGCGGAACCGTGATCACCTGCAGGCCCGCGGGGGCGTTGGCGGTGAGCGTGGCGGAGATCGTGGCATTGATGAGCGACGGCGCACCGTCCAGACTCTCGGCACGCACGCGGCCTTCGACCGAGCCCGTGAGTTTGATCACGACGCAGTACATCTCCTCGTCCGGACCGAGCAGGGCCGGATTGAACCGCGGCACGCTGATCGAGTCCGACCAGTTGGTGTTCGTCAGAGCGACGGAACCGCTGTAACTGACATCCGCCATGGCGGACGCAGTGAGACCGGCAACAGCGACGACAGACAAGGCAATGAACTTCTTCATCTCTATCTCCTCTAGATTCTCAGCGCTCCTGAGCAACGCGGGACACACGACCAAGAGCGCACCCATCCTTGGGCGAACGTTGGACGACTCAGTCTACATCCTACATCCAAAACGAGCCGTAGGCAGCCTCCGAGGCTCTTTTTTTCGCAGAATCTCCACGGTTCCCCAAGATTCGGGGAGTTTGAGACGGTGATAACCATGCGTTTGTTCGTGCTTTGTAAACAAAACCACCCCGGATGCCATCCGGGGTGGTCTGATAACACACTCAAACTCGTGCCCGATCCGAAGGTCGCTCAGCGGCGGCGACGGGCGATGAGCAGGCCACCAAAGCCCAGCATCGCCGCGGCACCGGGAGTCGGGATCAGACGGGTCCGATAGGTGATCTCCAGATCGACCCCGGCCGCCGTGTTGATGATCGACACGATGTTGCCCGCACCGCTGACGGTTGAGAGGCCAGCCGCCGTAACCGGGATGGAGATGTTGCCGATGCCGATGTAGGCGGACAGGTCGGCAGGGAGTTCCGCCGAGTTGCTATCCATGTCGCCGCCCACGATGGTGCCGGTGTCGAAGCCCGAGGTGCCGCCGAAGTCGATCGCGCCGTCGAACGCACTGGCACCGAACATCTGGCTGGCCAGGGGAACCGTGATGACCTGCAGGCCCGCAGGGGCGTTCGCGGTGATCTGGGCCGACAGGGTCGCATTGATCACCGAGGGGGCGCCGTC
>CAZNEU010000296.1:0-6356 GCA_964571915.1 uncultured Phycisphaeraceae bacterium | reverse complement strand
CCTGATCGGCTTCGGCATCGGCGTGGGCCTCACCGCCATGTTCACGCTCAAGAGCCGCCAGCCGGGGATGGAACTGGCCGCGTTCCTGCCCTGGCAGTTGTTCGTGGGGACGTTCGTGGGCACGATCCTGTGCATCAGCCTCGGCAGTTTCCTCTCGCTGCGGCGGGTACTGACGCTGGAGCCCGCGGTCGTGTTCAAGTAGAGGAAAGCACTGGGCACTGGGCACGAGGCACTGGGGAATGGGGATTGTCCAGAGGGCACGAGGCGTGGGTCGGCGGTTCGGAGTGAACGCGGCATGATGGTGAGCAACCCAGAACATGTTGGTGTGCAGAGCGGCGCGGGCGTGCTGGCGGTGCGTCTGCGCGGCGTGTGCAAGACCTTCGGCAAGGGTGCCGTGGCCGTGCCCGCCCTGCGCGGCATCGATCTCGACATCGAACCCGGCAAACTGGTGATGCTGGTCGGGCCTTCGGGGTGCGGCAAAACCACGCTGGTGTCCATCATCTCCGGCGTGCTGGATGCCGACCAGGGCGAGGCCCGCGTTTTCGGCGTGGATTGGCGGACCCTCTCCAACGATCAGAAGGCCCGGCGAAGGGGCGAACTGGTCGGGTTCGTCTTCCAGCAGTTCAACCTGCTCGCGCCCATGTCGGCCGTCGAGAACGTCGCCGTGCCGCTGGTCCTGCGGGGCGTGCCGTATTCTGAGGCCCTTGACCGCTCCGCCCAAGCCCTCAAACGCGTGGGCCTGGGAGAGCGGACCACCGCGCGACCGGCCCAACTCTCGGGCGGCATGCAGCAGCGGGTCGCCATCGCCCGGGCCCTTGTCGGCAGGCCCCGGCTCCTCGTGTGTGATGAACCGACGGCGAACCTGGATGCGTACACGGGGCAGGCGAGCATGGAACTCATCGCCGCCGCGGCCAAGGCGACCGACGAACGAGGCCAGCCGTGCTGCGTGATCGTCGTTACGCACGACAACCGCGTCTTCCAGTTTGCCGACCGCATCGAGCAGATGGATGACGGACGCTTGCGCGACACACCGGAGGATTTCATTCTTCAAGAAGCCCGGCATCACTACCGGTATGAACCCAGTCGCTCCGAACCCGCCCGCACCCAGCCCACGCCCCCGGGCACGCCCGCAGCCCGGGCCAGAGAGACCAACCCATGACCAAATGGATCACCATGCTCCTCGCCCTCGTGGGCCTGAGCATCGCGCTCTACACCGTGGCCACCAACGGCAAGGGCAAGGCGCCCAGCCCGCCACCCGCCACGCCGCCTTCGGTGAACCCGTACGGCAGCGGCATCGCCGCCGCGGGCTCGATCGAGGCCTTTTCCCGCAATATCGGCGTGAGCGCCCCGGAGGGGGCGGTCGTCGTGGACGTGTTCGTGGAGGTCGGGCAGAGCGTCAAGAAGGGTGATCCGCTCTTCGCGCTCGACACGCGCCTGTTGCAGGCCGAACTGCGCCGCGCGCACGCCGCAAGGGTCGTTGCCGAGAGCGAACTCGCCCTCCTCCGTTCCCAGCCGCGGGCCGAGGAGGTGCCGGCGCTCACGGCCTCGCTCGACGCGGCCAAAGTCCGCGAGGCCGATGCACGCGACCAACTGACCGAGATGCAGGATGCCAACCGCCGCAGCGCCATATCGCCCAGCGAGATGGCACGCCGCCGATTCGCCGTCGACCTGGCCGTCGCCGAGGTGGCCCGGGCTCAGGCCCAGTTGAACCTGCTCACCGCCGGGGCGTGGTTGCCCCTCGTCAACGTGGGCGCGGCACGCCTTGCCGCCGCGGATGCCGACATCGAGGCGATCTCCATCCGCATCGACCGTCTCACCGTGCGCTCCCCCATCGACGGCCTCGTGCTCAAACGCAACGTCGTGCCCGGGCAGTTTGCCGGTGGAGTGGGAGCGTCGGGCACGGCCGGAACAGGGGGGGGCAGTGGCCCAGGCACCGGCGGCTCCGCCGCGATGGTGGTGGGCGATCTCTCGCGCCTCCGGGTCAGGGCCCGCGTGGATGAGGAGGATGCGCCGCTGCTCCGCCCCGATGCGAAGGCCACGGCCCGGGTCCGGGGTGTTGCGCCCGAGATGCTCGGGTTGAAGATGGTGCGGATCGAGCCCTTGGCACAGCCCAAGATGGACCTGATGGGCTCGACGGTTGAGCGTGTGGACACGCGGGTCGTGGAAGTGGTGTTTGATGTGGTGGGCACGCCGGAGAGCCCGGTCTTTCCCGGCCAGGCGGTGGATGTGTTCATCGACGTGCCCAGGGTTGGTGTTCGGTAGGGTGTGTGGACGACATTTCCACGACGTGTGTGGAACCACCCGACCGGCCGTGCGTCAGACTCGAAGATGGTGGTGCAAAGCCCGCGCCGGCAACGCCTTGCGATGCGGGCATCGGGTGTGATACCCTCGCAGGGCGTTTGCCGCTGACCGTCGTATGCTCTCGGCACGCGCGGGGCCTCGGATTCGTGGATCGTCAAGGAGTTGACCATGGTGCGAAGCATGATTCTGGCAATGTCGGCCCTTGTGCTCACGTCGTTGGCGGGTGTGGCCGCCGGGCAGGATGCCGCCGACCCGAAGGCGGCGCCGGCCGCGAAGGCCGACGCGGGCCCGCCCGCGATCCGCGCCAGCGGGAACCCCTCGCGCGACACGCTGATGCGCATGCAGCGGATCGTGAACATCGAACTCAACGAGACCCGCCTTGAAGACGTGATGAAGTTCGTCGTCGATCAGACGGGCATCGACACCGAGATTTTCTGGAAGACCGACAGCGCCGACGGCCTGGACAAGGAGACGCTGGTCTCGCTGCCGATCAAGGGCATGACCGCGCTGGAGATGCTCGACAAGGTGATGGAGGTCACCGCCGATGGGCAGATCGAGAACAGTTGGCAGATGACCAACCGGGGTGTCATGCAGATCGGCCCCAAGAGTCGCCTGAACAAGTTCAAGCGCGTCCAGATCTACGACATCAGCGACCTGCTCCTCATCGTGCCCATTAACGACGATGCCCCGCAGGTGGACCTCAACAAAGTCCTCCAGCAGTCCGGTCGCGGCGGCGGTGGCGGCGGCGGCTCGCCCTTCACCGGCAACACCAACGTCGCGAAGGCCAAGCAGGCTCGCGACTACAAAGAGCAGCGGGCCCGTGAGATACAGGAGGTCATCGAGCAACTGGTTGAACCGCAGCAGTGGATCAACGGCGGCGGCGACGGCGGCAGCATCATCTACAAAGAGGCGTTCTCGGGGCAGATCATCGTCACCGCCGCCGATTACATCCACCGCGCCCTCAACGGCTACGCCTGGTGGCCCGCGGCCCGCTCCTCCCAGAGCGGCGGCAAACGCTACGTTTCGCTCGACCTCGACACGTCCAAATCCTCGCTCGACCGCCCCTTGCGCACCCTGCCCGTCGCCGGTTCGGCCGGCGGCCGCTGAGGTTCGCGGCCCCGGGCGCGGAATCCCGGCAACCCCTCCGGGCGTGCCGCACACCTCAACTTCTTGGTGTTGCGCGGGCGCTGCCTGATGCGCAGAACCGCACCCACAACGCGCGATAAGCCGCCTCGAGCCTCGCCACGAACCCGGCCTTGTCGCAGATTGGCGAATCTCGCAGTATGGCTCGCAGCGAATCACGCAACGCTGCGCGGCGTGTCGCGTCGCCCGCCAGGGCCTTGGCCAGGCCCACATACTCCTCCTCGTTCGCGGCCACAAGAGCGCTCAGCCCCAGGTTGGTCAGCAGGCTCAGGCCCACGCGCCCACGGTGGCTGTTGCCGGCCAGCACCACCACCGGCACACCCATCCACAGCGCCTCCAGCGTGGTGGTGGTGCCGTTGTACGGGAACGGGTCCAGGGCGATGTCGATGCCCGCGTACGCGCTCAGGTGCTCGCCCAGGCCCTTGGTCTCGCCGTGCAGCGTGCAGCGGGAGGGATCGACACCCTCCTCGCTGAGGGCGCTGGCCACGTGCTCGAACGCGCCGGGCGAGTCCATCGCGGCGGCCTTGAGGAGCAGCCGCGAACCGGGCACTTCGCGCAGGATGCGGGCCCAGAGGCGCAGCACACGGTCGGTGAGTTTGGCCGCCGAGTTGAAACTTCCGAACACGACGCCGGTGCTGAAGGGGGAACGCGCGGCCACGGGCGGGGCGTGCGTCGGCGGCGTGTAGCACAGGAAGCAGGGGTCGTGGCGGATGAGCCGCTCGGTGGCGAATCGCTCGGCCCCGGGCGGATCGGTGAAGGAATCGACGATGCGGGCGTCGATCGTGGGCAGGCCGGTGGTGTGCGGGTAGCCCATGTAGGTGATCTGCACGGGCGCGGGCCTGAAGGCGAATGGGGCCAGCCGCCCGAGGCCGGTGTGGCCGGTGAGGTCCACGAAGATGTCGATGCGGTCCTCGCGGACCGTGCGGGCGACGGCCTCGTCATCGGCGGCGCGGATGTCTCGCCATGTGGAAGCGCCCCTGAGGCGGGCGGTGAGCGAGTCTTCGGAAAGGGTGTGGTGGTAGCAGAAGGGTGTGAAGGCGGAGCGTGTGTGGCCGGTGATGATCCCTTCGATGAAGTGCCCGGCCGAGCGGTCGCGGAAGTCCTGGCTCACGTAGCCCACGCGCAGCGGTCGCTCGGGGTCGAGGGTGTGCGGCCAAGGCGTGGTCCACGCGGGGAAGACCCTTGCGAGGGCTTGCCCGGCGGCCGCGTGGGCGCGGAAGATGTCGTCTTCGCTGAGGCCCTCGGCGTAGAGCAGCCGCTGCAGACGGGCGGTGAGGATCGCCGGGTGGGGGCCCAAGAGCCGCTCCATGCGGTCGAAGCGATCGCGGACGCGGGCGCTGGAGCCCACGAACCCCGCGGCCTGCACGCACGCCATCGCTTCGGGCCAGGAACGGGCCCGGGCCAAGGGGATGGCGGCGAGGCGCGCGGCCTCGTCGTCATGACCGTTGGCTTCCAGAAGCGTCAGGGCCATGACAAACGCCCTGTTCACGCGCGGGTTGAGCTCGATGGAGCGTGTAAGCGCGGCGATGGCGGGCAGATTCTTCTGGCAGGTCGCGAGCTGCTTGCCGTACTCCTCAAGCGTGAACCAGTCGTCGGGCCGGAGTTTGAGGGCCCGCTCAAAGGTGAAGAGCGACTGTTCTTTCAGCCCCGCGGCACCCATGATGCTGGCGATGGTGCGGAGCGAGTCGGCATCGGCGGCGCCCCGGGTCAGGGCGCTGCGAGCGGTCTGGGCGGCTTCGTCGACACGACCGGCCTGGTACTCGCTGGCGGCCTTGGCCACCAGGCGCTGGGCCGTGGAGAGTGCGGGCTGGGGGTGGTGCGGCGGATAGGGGTTGGGCGGTCGCGCCATGGCTGGCCCTCAGGCGTATGTGCTCATCGGCGGGCACGTGCACACCAGATTGCGGTCGCCGTAGGGGTTGTCCACTCGTCCCACGTGCGGCCAGAACTTGGCATCGCGCAGCCACGCCGCGGGCCACGCGGCCTGTTGGCGTGTGTAGGGGTGCTTCCAGTCATCGGCACCGATCATGCCCATGGTGTGCGGGGCGTTCCGAAGGGGGTTGTCGGTCCGGTCCAGCGTCCCCGCCTCGACCTGCGCGATCTCCGCGCGGATGGCGATGAGCGCGTCGCAGTAGCGGTCCAGTTCCGCCCGCGGCTCGCTCTCGGTGGGCTCGATCATCAGCGTGCCCGGCACCGGCCAACTCATCGTGGGCCCGTGGAAGCCGTAGTCCTGCAACCGCTTGGCGACGTCATCCACCTTGATCCCCGCGCTCTTGTCAAAGGCGCGGCAGTCGATGATGAACTCGTGGGCCACACGCCCGTTCTCGCCCCGAAAGAGCACCGCGTAGTGCTTCTCCAGCCGCTTGGCCATGTAGTTGGCGTTCAGAATCGCCACCTGCGTCGCCCGCCGCAGGCCCGTGCCGCCCATCAGCGCGATGTACACCCATGAAATCGTCAGGATGCTCGGGCTGCCATAGGGCGCGGCCGACACCGGCCCGATCGCGTGCGCCCCCGCAGAGTCCGGGGTGCTCACCGGGTGCCCCGGCAGGAACGGCTCGAGGTGCGACGCGACACCGATTGGCCCCATGCCCGGGCCACCGCCGCCGTGAGGGATGCAGAAGGTCTTGTGGAGGTTGAGGTGGCACACGTCGGCCCCGATATCGCCGGGCGAGCACAGGCCCACCTGCGCGTTCATGTTGGCGCCGTCCATGTACACCTGCCCGCCTGCGGCGTGAACGATCTGGCAGATCTCCTTGATGGACCCCTCGAACACGCCGTAGGTGCTGGGGTACGTCGCCATCAACGCCCCCAGCCGGTCCTTGTGCTCCGCGGCCTTGGCCCGCAGGTCGGCCAGATCAATGTTGCCTTGCGCATCGTTGGCGACGGCCACCACCTTGAACCCCGCGATGACCGCG
>CAZNEU010000295.1:0-10212 GCA_964571915.1 uncultured Phycisphaeraceae bacterium | reverse complement strand
GTGGCCGCCTCGCCCGCCGTGGCCTTCTCGCGGACAGCCTTCACAGCCTGAGCCACGCGCGCGCTCAGGTCGCCGTCGGGCGCAAGAGCCTTCTCGATCGCCTGACTCTCCTTGCCCAGCCGTTCAGCGTGGCGCTCGATGAACGTCAGTTCACCGATCGCACGCACGCGCACTTCCAGCGCGGCGATCTGCTTCTCCGCCTCCGCGTCCGTCGCCCCTTCTGCGGACAACTGGCGACGCAGGGCAGCCAGCGCCCCTATCCACGTCTCCGACTTGCGCGGGTCCTCGCCGGTCGCGAGCCGGTACGCCGCGGCGGTCGCCAGCATCGCCTTGATCTCATCAACACCAGTCGCCTTGGTGAGTTTGTCGAGCGTTCCCTCGGCCTTCCAGCCTTGCGAAAGGGCGACGAAGTCCAGTGTCTGCTGGTCCTCGAGAATCACGCGCAGTTCGGCCGCCAGCGGCTCAAACATCTTCCCCCGCTCGTCAGGGGTCTTTCCGGGTGTCGCCTTCACGAGCGCGAGTTTCGCCCGATCGGCCGCGCCCCCGATGGCGCGCAACGTCTCGACCCCGCTCTTCTGGGCCCTCAGGATGAGGGTGAGAGACTCCACCGGCAGTTCGCCCGCCGCGACCTGCCGATTGGCTTCCTCCTCGGCCTGGCGAGCAGCGTCAGCCACCTCGGAGGACTGGCTCTCCTTCTTCTCCTCCACAGCCCGGTTGATGCCCCTCCGCAGTTCGCCCGATTGCGCGAGCGCCGCGTCGATCTCCGCCGAGTCCTTCTTGATCTGCTCCAAGGCCGCGGCGGTCAGGGGCGCTTGCGCGAGTTTGTCCACGCGCGCGTCCAGGTCGTCAATCTTCTGCTTCCATTCCGAACGAGACAGCCCGGCCGTCGCAAGCACGATTCGCAACGGCTGGATGACCTCCTTCCACTCCACGATCCGACGCGGGTCGTCCTTGATCTGCCGGTACTTGCCGGGCGCAGCGTTCGCCCATGTCCTGAACTCGTCCAGCGAGGCGAGCGTCTCGATCGTGCCGCGCTCCGCTCCGAACAACTGGACGGCGTTGAGTGAGCCCCACGCATCCGAGAGTTTCTTCAGTTCGCCGGCCTCTCGCTCAAACTCGGCCAGCCGTTCCGCCTCGGGCTTGCCCTCCGCCTTCATACCCGCGTTCCGCTTGAGCAGCAGTTCCTCGAACTTGTCGGCGATCTCCTTCATGCCTAGGCCTTTTCCCTTGGCCTCGGAGATGATGGTGTTGACCGCCGCGTTCTTGGCGATCTCCGGGTTCACGCCGCCCCCCTGCCTAAACACCAACCCCACCAGCAGCACGATCACCACCACCGCCCCCACCGCCGACCCGATCAGCACCGGCCTCGGTATCTTCTTCACCTTCCGCAGCTCGAACGCCTCGTTGGGCAGCGTCGGGTCCTTGACCGTGATCTCCACACGCCGCCACTTCACCTCGCTGGCCGGGAACGCCGTGCCCACCGTCTCCTTCAGGTCGCGGCTGAGCAGAATCTGCGAGTTCTTGGCGGCCTCCACCACCGGCTTCACGCCGTCCACCGCCGCGCCCTTGAACTCCTTGAGTTGGCCGTCCTCGAACGTGATCCGCATCGGCCCCTGGTGAACGGCGATGCGGATGAGGTTGTCGTTGCGGCTGCCGCGGCGGAAGCCCGTGAGGAACCGCTCCCACTCCTCTTTGGTCGCCGCCTCGCGCAGGTCGATCGCCCCCGCGACCGCCTCCACCGGGTCCTTGAACGCCGCCGCCACACCGTGCTCGGTCGTGAGGATCCACGGCTCCTCGGCGCGGCGTGTGATCATCTCCCGCACCAGGTCTTCCAGCCGCTGGCTGAAGCGCTGGTAGATGTGCGGCAGCACGCGCAGGGCATCGTGAACGTTCTTGGCGTCCACCCACATCACCGTGCGCGTCTCGCTCTTGCTCTGAATGTCCTGGAACTCCCACAGTTCCACCGGCTCGGGCTCGCCGGGCACGGCCTTGCGCCCCACGCACACCCACTTATACTCCTCTCGCTCGGGCAGGTTCTGGAAGGCATCCTCGCGCACCGGGCGCGAGAGAATCAACTGCCAGGCCGCGCTCAGCCCCGTCTTGCACACCTTGGCCGCGATGTTCACGGGCTGGTCGCGCACGTCCACGGCCCGGTTGGCCTCGTAGTCGAACGTCACCAGCCCGCTGTCCAGCGCCACCTTGGGCTGCAACTGGAGTTTCTCGTTCTTCATCGCGATCTTCATCGCGCGCCGGAAATCCCGCGACGCCCGCACCGCGTCCATCGCGTTCTTGAACGCCGCCAGACTGCCGTCCGGCAGCCGCTTGACAAACGCGTCCTTGGCGTGCGCCGCCACGGCCCCGTCAAACGCCGCGTCCCACTTGTCCTTCAGCGCGTCGTACGCCGGCCCGGCCGCCTCCGCCACGCTCGAATAATCGTGGATCGTCGCGAACACAATCACCCGATGCTCGGGCGGCTGCGCGGGCTTGGGGCCGATCCCCAGTTCACCCTCCCCAAGCCCCCAGATCTCGACCGTGTCCACCACCTCGCGCAGTTTGTACTCGCCGAACTTCTTCCACTCCATCTCGTCGCGACGCGACAGGTTCACCTGCCCCTGGTCGCGCACCTGGCGCGTCGCCAGCACCTGGTTCCCCACCGCCATGCTCATCACCTTGTCGGTAATCGAGCGCGGCTGACCGTCAAAGTCGATGGCCTTCAGGTCGTCGTACACCACGTTCACCAGGCCGCTGTGTATCCCTACGCGGGCCTTGATGTGGTTGTCCGGTGTCCGCTTCTCCGGGGGCAGCAGTTTGTCCCACTCCTCGGTCGCCAAGGCCCGTCGGAACGCCAGAGCCGTCTCCACCGCCGCCCCCACGTCGTCCATCGCGGCATAAAACCCGTCGCCCGTCCCCTTCACCACCGCCTGCGGCGCATACTGCCTGGCCGCGCTCAC
This sequence comes from uncultured Phycisphaeraceae bacterium, assembly GCA_964571915.1. Taxonomy (GTDB): domain Bacteria; phylum Planctomycetota; class Phycisphaerae; order Phycisphaerales; family UBA1924; genus JAEUIX01. The sequence goes on along the minus strand of CAZNEU010000295.1, from coordinate 7,261 downwards.
GAACAACTCGTCGTGCCGCTCGCGCATGGCCCGAAACGCCGCCCCCACGCGGCCGAACATCTTCGTGTGCCCGACAATGTCGGTGTACACGATGAACTTGTTCTCTTTCCGCCTTTCCTGGCTCATGCGGAGACGATCCTCCCGCCCACCACGCCCCGCCGTGCAGATTGGCCGAACTGGACCTTCACAAGCCGGGCCTCCATCGTTTGCCCTCGCGCGGGCGCGCGAACACCGTTCCGCCGGCCCCGAATGCAAGCCAACCGGAAACCGCGCCCATGAGTCTACGGACTCCGGGTCCGCGCCGCTTGCGTCCCCAGCCGTTCGTCGCCACAATCACCACACCCATGCCCAACAAGCAACCCAGCCCCTCGCCCCGGCCATCCGCAGCGGCCGCCCCGCCGGACGAGCGCTTCTCCATCCCCGCCGAGTCCCGACGCCTCGCCGCCGATGCCCAGCGCCTCGCCAACTGGAAGCGCTGGGGTCCGTACCTCTCCGAGCGCCAGTGGGGCACGGTGCGCGAAGACAACTCCCCCGACGGCTCGTGCTGGTCGTACTTCTCGCACGACCACGCCCGCAGCCGCGCGTATCGCTGGGGCGAAGACGGCCTCATGGGCATCTCCGACCGCGAGTGCCGCCTCTGCTTCGCCCTGGCCATGTGGAACGGCCGCGACGCCATCATCAAGGAGCGTCTCTTCGGCCTCACCGGCCCGGAGGGCAACTGCGCCGAAGACGTGAAGGAGCACTACTTCTACATCGACTCGACCCCGACCCACTCGTACATGAAAACCCTGTACAAGTACCCCATCGATGCCTTCCCCTACGCCACGCTCGCCGAACAATCACGCACACGCTCGCGCGCCGACGGCGAGTTCGAACTGGCCGACACCGGGGTCTTCGACCACGGCCGCTACTTTGACGTGCAGACCGAATACGCCAAGGCCGGCCCCGACGACCTGCTCATCCGCATCACCGTAACGAACCACTCCGCGCAGGAAGCCGCGCTCCACCTCCTGCCGACGCTCTGGTTCCGCAACACCTGGAGTTGGGGCCGCACCCACGAGGGCTACGAAGGCAAGCCCGACCTCAGGGCCCGCGACGAGTTCAACGTGGTCGCCGAGCACCCCACACTGGGCACGTTCCACTGGCACGTTGAAAAAAATGAGACGCCCCGCACGACATCCGGCGCGCCCGGACCCCGCAAGGGCGCATCGGCGGTGGCACCCTCGCTCGCGCCCACACTCCTCTACACCGAGAACTACACCAACCTCCAACGCCTCTACAACACCCCCAACCCCACGCCCTACGTCAAAGATGCCTTCGACCGCTATCTCGTCCACGGCGAAACCTCCGCCGTCAACCCCGCCCTGCGCGGCACCAAGGTCGCCGCGCACTACCCCCTCACGCTCCCGCCCGGCGGCTCCCACACCATCCGTCTGCGCCTCTGGGCCGTGGGCAAGTCCAACCCATCGCCGGCCCCACCACCCCTCGGCCCCGAGTTCGACCGCATGTTCGCACAACGCCTTGCGGAGGCCGATGAGTTCTACGCCGCGAGCATGCCCAAGAGCATGCCCGCCGAACGCAAGGTGATCGCACGCCAGGCCTACGCCGGCCTCCTGTGGTCCAAGCAGTTCTTTTATTATGTGGTGGACGATTGGCTCAACGGCGACCCCGGCCAACCCCCGCCCCCCGCCTCGCGCGGCAGCGGCCGCAACCACGAATGGCGGCACCTCTTCAACCGCGACCTCATCTCCAGGCCCGACAAGTGGGAGTACCCCTGGTACGCCGCGTGGGATTTGGCGTTCCACATGATCGCCTTCGCGCAACTCGACCCGGCCTTCGCCAAGGACCAACTCCTGCTCTTCCTGCGCGAGTGGTACATGCACCCCAACGGGCAGATCCCCGCCTACGAGTTCGCCTTCGGCGATGTGAACCCGCCCGTCCACGCCTGGGCCTGCTGGCGCGTCTACAAAATCACCGCGCCCCCGGGCCACCGCGACCGCGCCTTCCTCGAACGCGCTTTCCAGAAACTCCTCATCAACTTCACGTGGTGGGTGAACCGCAAAGACCCCGACGGCAAGAACGTCTTCGGCGGCGGCTTCCTGGGGCTCGACAACATCGGCGTCTTCGACCGCTCCCGCCCCCTCCCCACCGGCGGCACGCTCGCCCAGGCCGACGGCACCGCATGGATGGCCTTCTACTGCGGCACCATGCTCTCGATCGCGCTGGAACTCGCCCTCGAGAACCCCGCCTATGAGGACATCGCCTCCAAGTTCTTCGAGCACTTCATCGCCATCACCGACGCGATCAACACCCTGGGCGGCAACGGCCTGTGGGACGATCAGGACGGCTTCTACTACGACCAGTTGGTTCTCCCCGGCAAAACCCTCCCCCTCCGTGTGCGCTCGCTCGTCGGCATCCTCCCCATCATGGCCATCGAGACCATCCACGAGTCCACCATCGACGCCCTGCCGGGCTTCAAGAAGCGCATGCAGTGGTTCCTGGACAACCGCCCCGACCTCGCCGGTTACACCAGTTACTGCGTGCGCGACGACAAGCCCACCCACGCCCACCGCCTGCTCGCCATCCCCACCGCCGAGCGCCTGCGCTCCGTGCTCCGCTACGTCCTCGACGAGAACGAGTTTCTCTCCCCCTTCGGCGTGCGCTCCCTCTCCAAGCACCACAAGAACCACCCCTACATCTTCCGCGACGACGCCAGCGGCAACGAGTACCGCGTGGACTACACGCCCGGCGAATCCACCACCGGCCTCTTCGGCGGCAACTCCAACTGGCGCGGGCCCGTCTGGTTCCCCCACAACTACCTGCTCATCGAATCTCTCGAACGCTACCACCTCTTCTACGGCAACGCCTTCCAGATCGACTGCCCCACCGGCTCCGGCAACGCCTGCAACCTCGCCCAGGTCGCCGATCACCTCCGCGAACGCCTCGCCACGCCCTTCCTGCCCGGCGCGGACGGCAAGCGGCCCTTCCATCAGGGCGACCGCCTGCTCGATTCCTGCCCCCACTCCAAAGACCTCATCCTCTTCCACGAGTATTTCCACGGCGACACCGGCCGCGGCCTGGGCGCAAGCCACCAGACCGGCTGGACGGGCCTCATCGCCCCCCTGCTGGCCGATGTTTGGTGGCGGGTCGATAAGGACAACGCCAAGGCCAGGTAGCCGCCCCGCGGGCGGGGCCGAGCTCCCGTCTGTGTCGGTCCGCGCGACTGGTTCGGCTGTGATAACCACGTCGCTCACCCGCCCAACACAGCACGTCCGCCGCCAGGACCGATTTCCAGCCGCCCGCTGGTTTTCGCTCTCAGCAAGCGAACGTATACACCCGACTACGCACATGGCCTCATGCGTGCGCCGCGTCCTCATGCGCCGCCTGAGCAACGCCACGCTTCACGCAACCCACGCGCCCGCAGCGGCAGACGGGACACAGGTGGAACATGGGCAGAACAACAACCCTCGAACACCTCGCGCTCATCGGCTGGGCTGGCCTGCTGGTGCTGGGCTTCGGGGTCATCGGTCTGCACGCAAGGTCGCCCGGTGATGCAGGCTCCGCCGGAGCCATGTGGCCTGCACACACGTCCCTGGCACGCCGCGACGGCCACCCCTGTGTCGTGCTCTTCATGCACCCGCGCTGCCCCTGCACACGCGCCACCCTCCGCCAACTCGAGCGGGCCCTGGCCCCCGCCTACACCGACATCGACCTGCACGTCGTGGTCTTCGACCCCACCCGCCGCCCCGGCGTGGACACGCAGTGGCCCCACACCGGCCTGCTCGACCTGGCCCGGTCGCTCCCCGGAGCGCACATCAGCCTGGACCCTGAAGGTGCCGAAACCACGCGCTTCGGCATCCGCACCTCCGGCCACATCCTCGTCTTCGACGCCCGCGGCACCCTCACCTTCTCGGGCGGCATCACACCCGCCCGCGCACACGAAGGCCCCGCCTCAGGCCTCGATGCCCTCACCCACGCCCTGCGCGGCCAAGCGCCCGCCCTCACCACCGCCCCCGTCTTCGGCTGCCCCATCCTCGACCCCCCCACCCCCTCCGCTTCGGCCTGCGGCCCGGAAGGAGGCACATGCCCACTCCCCTGACCAACCTCGCCACCTCCGAAGAACGTGCCCGCGCCCACGCCATCTTCAACGACGTCCGCGCCAGGCAGAACCGATCCACCGACCGGGTGTTCGCCATCCTCATGATGGTTCAGTGGCTTGCCTGCATCCTCGCGGCCCTGGTCATCTCCCCACGCACGTGGATCGGCACCAGCGGCATGACCCACCTGCACCTGTGGGGGTCCATCTGCATCGGGGGCCTGCTCACGCTCTACCCGGCCTGGCTGGCGATCTTCCGCTCCGGCCTCCCGCTCACACGCCACGTCATCGCCGCCGCGCAGATGTGCTGGTCCGCCCTGCTCATCCACGTGACGGGCGGCCGCATCGAGACCCACTTCCACGTCTTCGGCTCCCTCGCTTTCCTCGCCTTCTATCGAGATTGGCGCGTCCTCGCCACCGCCACCGTCGTCATCGCCTTTGACCACGCGGTGCGCGGCATCTGGTGGCCCATGTCCGCCTTCGGCGTGGCTGGAGGAAGCCAGTGGCGCTGGGTTGAGCACGCCGGATGGGTCGTCTTCGAGAACATCATCCTGGTGGCCTCCTGCCGGCGTGGTGTGCACGAGGTGCGCGAGATGGCCAACATCCAGGCGGGCCTGGAGGGTTCGTTCCACCGCACGGAACTCGAGGTGGAACACCGCACCGGCCAACTCCGCGAGGCCAACGCCCGCGCCGAGGGCGCCAGCCGCGCCAAGAGCGAGTTCCTCGCCAACATGAGCCACGAGATCCGCACGCCCCTCACCGCCATCCTCGGCTACACAGACCTGCTCCGCGACGAGCCCGACGCGACCGACACGCGCGCGCAACGCGCCCAGCACGTCAACACCATCCGCGCCGCAGGCCAGCACCTGCTCACCGTCATCAACGACATCCTCGACCTCTCCAAGATCGAGGCCGACAGAATGACCGTCGAATCCATGGACACCCCCGTGCTCCGCGTGCTGGCGGAGGTCGAGAGCCTTGTCCGCCCGCGGGCCGCCGCCAAGGGCGTGTCGCTCACCGTGGCCCTGGGCACGCCCGTGCCCGATCGGGTGCTGAGCGACCCCACACGCCTCCGCCAGATCCTCATGAACCTCGCCGGCAACGCCGCCAAGTTCACACAGCGCGGGCACGTCATCGTCACCGCCAGCGCCACCACGGCCCAGCGCGGCCCTCGCCTCGTGATCGATATCGAAGACACCGGCCCGGGCATGACCCCCGAGCAGAGCGACCGCCTCTTCTCGCCCTTCAACCAGGCCGACACCACCGTCACCCGTCAACACGGCGGCACCGGTCTGGGCCTCACCATCAGCCGCCGCCTCGCGCGCCTCATGGGCGGCGATGTCTCGCTCATCTGGTCCGAGTCCGGCAAGGGCTCTTGCTTCCGCCTCGACCTGCCCCTCGTGCCCGTGCAGGGAGCCAGCGAGGTCGCCAGCCTCGACTCCGTGCGCACCCAAGCGCAGGCTGCACGGCAACAGGCGGGCCCGAAACTCGCGGGCCGTATCCTGCTGGCCGAGGACGGGGCCGATAACCAGCGCCTCATCGCCTTCCACCTTCGCAAGGCCGGGGCCACCGTCGATGTCGCCGACAACGGCCGCCTGGCCCTGCAAGCCCTCGATCAGGCCGCGGCCCGGGGCCAGCCATACGCCCTGCTCCTCACCGACATGCAGATGCCCGAGATGGACGGCTACACCCTCGCCCGCACGCTCCGCCAACGTGGCGACACCATCCCCATCGTGGCGCTCACCGCCCACGCCATGGCCGAAGACCGCGACCGGTGCCTGGCGGCCGGCTGCAACGATTACACCACCAAGCCCATCGACAAACGGATGCTCATCGCAACCTGCGCCAAGTGGATGGGCACGCCCGCCGCGCAGCCGACACGCAGGGAGGCCGCTTAGCACCCATGGGCAAGGTCCTCATCATCGACGACTCGGCGGACATCCGCATCCTCATCCAGCGCTTCCTGGAGAAGGCCGGGCACCAGGTCGCCTGCGCCGCATCGGCCGAGGAGGGCCTCGCCGCGCTCCAGAAGGAACCCTTCGATGTCGTCCTGCTCGACCTGGAAATGCCCGGCAAGGACGGAGCCGCCTGCCTGACGGCGATCCGCGCCACCAAGGCCCTGGCACGCACCAGGGTGCTCATGGTGACCGCCACCCCGCGGCGCGAGGTTGTGCAGAGATTGCTGCGGCTGGGCGTGCAGGGCATCGTCATCAAGGCCGGCCACTGGGCACCCGCTCTGGCCGCGCACGTAGACAAGGTGCTCGGCGCGCCTCCACCTGTCGCCTCGCCCGCGCCCCCGCAGGAACCCCCGCCAGCCCCCGCCGCGCCAGCCCCGCCACCAGCCACCAGCCCCGCCCCGCCCGCAGCCTCCCGCGTCGTGATCGAGCCGTGGGCCCTCCCCACGTTCAGCGAGGGCAACGCGCCCACGTCCGTCGAGCGCGGCATGGAACTTCTCAGGTCCCTCAGGCCCATGATCGCCCGCTCGGAACTCCTCGAAACCATGCTCGCCGACACCGTGAGCGTGCGGGCGATCAAGCCCGCCGCGCAGCAGGTGCTGATGCTGCTGGAGCGGCCCGGCTCATCCGTGCAGACCATCGCCGGCGCGCTCCGGCAGGACCAGGCCCTGTCGCTGCGCATCCTCAGGATGGCCAACTCCTCGCTCTACTCACGTGGAGACCATGTGGACAGCGTCGCGAATGCGGTCTCGCGGATCGGGCTGGACCAGATCCGCTCCGCCGTGCTCAGCGTGGCCATTCTCGATGCCTTCGGGTCAGCGCCGGCCTGCGGCGCATTCTGCCCCGACTGGTTCTGGGAACACGCCGTCGCCTCCGCCATTCTCGCCATGCGGATCGCGCAGGCCGCCGGCCGACCCAAGGAAATCTGCGACACGCTCTTCACCGCCGGCCTGCTCCACGACCTGGGTCGCGTGCTCTTCGCCGAGCAACTCCCCGAACACTACCCCAAGGTGATCGAAACCGCCGAGCGCCTCGAACTCCCGCTGGAAATGGTCGAGTCGCGCCTGCTGCTGCTCAACCACGCCGACATCACCGACCGCCTGCTCCGGCACTGGAAGTTCCCCGCCAGCATCATCGCCCCCGTCTCGCTCCACCACCTCAGCGTGGGCTCGGTCAAGGCCACCAACCCCCGCGCGGCCGACGACGTGAT
>CAZNEU010000294.1:0-3887 GCA_964571915.1 uncultured Phycisphaeraceae bacterium | reverse complement strand
GCGCCACGGCGGCCCCGCGGAACGGATCGTGGTCCCGCAGCACCACCTCACCGACAACCTCGCCCGCACCACCACCCACCTCGCGCCGCACGCGCGCCAGGAACGGCCGCGGGTTGCCGATGGCGCAGACGCTCAGCACGCGCTTGCCGCGCAGCCACACGGTGGTGTCGCCGTCGGTGCCGCCCAGGCCGTCGAGCCCGGCCCATTCGTGGCGGCAGCGCACCGGATCGACGGGCCCCCCGGCGGCGCGGATGCGGTGGATGAGCCGGTCCACCAGCCGCTCATCGGCCGCTTCCATGTGCGTGAGGACGACGGCGTGGGCGCGACGCAGCGACTCGATGGGCTCGCGCAGCCACCCCGCCGGCAGGAGGCGGTTGGAGAGGATGTCGCGGGTCGCGTCGATCAGGACAATGTCCACGTCGCGGCGCAGGCGGCGGTGCTGAAAACCGTCGTCCAGCACGATGCACTCCACCCCGCGACCGCCGCCGTCGCCGCTGGTGGTGGCGAACATGGCGCGGATCGCACTGAGCCTGTCGGCCCCCACCGCCACGGGCACACCGGGCAGACTCAGGCGGTATTCCTCCGCCTCGTCGGAGAAGCCCGCGTGCGCGCCGTAGCCGCGCATGGCGACGGCGGGCCGGAAGCCCGCGTGCTGAATCTGGCGGACGATCCACGCGGCCATGGGGCTCTTTCCGGTGCCGCCCACGGTGAGGTTGCCCACGCTGATAACCGGTACGGGCAGCCCATGCACGCCGCGCCCGCGATCAAAGCCGCGGTTGCGCAGCGCGACCGCGGCGCGATAGAACGGCTCGGCCACCCGGCCCAGCAGCGTGCCCACCGGGCCCAGACGGGTGCCCAGCGGGCCCCTTGGTGCGCTCCGTGGCGCGGCAACGCTCACGCGCGGCCCCTGGAGAAGCGGCGAGCCGGCCCGCGGCCTGCACCGGTGCGCCGGTGGCGTGCCAGGCGGAGCGTGTTGAGCAGGTCGAGCACCGCCAAGCCCACCACCATGCCGAGCATGGAGAGGATCAGGAGCCACAGCACCGCCATCGGGCGCGGCTGATCCGTGCCCGGCCCGGTTGAAATCGCGTGGGCGAGGAGCGGGGCGACCACCATCATCAACAGGCCGCTGGCCGTGCGGATGCGCCTGCGGCTGGCGGGCATGGGCGTGCGTTGGACGGCCAGCACGTGCCCGGCCACCAGAAACATGAGGGCCATCGCCAGCGGCACGGCCAGCCACGGCGAGACCATGTGCGGGGCCAATGCCAGTGCCAACAGTCCGTTCACGCGGCAGCCCCTTGGAGGGATGTGCCCGGACCCGCCCCCCGGAACGCGCGCAGCCACGGCTCGATCGCCCGCATGGGCAGGCCCACCACGCACGTCGGATCACCCTCCGCACGGATCGGCCATCCCGCCGCGGCGCGTTCTTCGAGGTTGTACGCCCCGGCCTTGCCCGCCCATTGCCCCGAGGCGATGTACGAATCCAGTTGCTCGGGCGTGAGCGGGCCCAGGTGCGAGACGGCCCGGTCCACCAGGCTCTTCTCACCCGCGATGCCGCCGCGTGCGGGAGCGGGCGATTCCCGCGCCGGAAGCAGCGCCACACCCGTCAGCACGTCGTGCCGGTCGTTCATCAGGCGCGTGAGCATGACCCGCGCATCCGCCGCGTCGCGTGGCTTGCCGAGGATGCCACCCTTGTGGGCCACCAGCGTGTCGGCGCCCAGCACCCACATGCCCGGCCGCGCCCGCCCCTCGCGCACAAGCCGCTCGGCACCCGCGCGGGCCTTCAGGTAGGCGAGCGCCCGCACCCACTCGCGCGGCGGCGCCCCCCCCGCCCCCCCACCACCCAGCCGCAGTTGCCCATCATCCACGCCCGGGTCGATCACCTCAAAGCCGCCGTCGCCCAGGGCGCGGGCCAGCAACTCGCGCCGCCGCGGCGATGTGCTCGCCAGCACCAGCCTGGCACCGGGTTGAATCATCGCGTCCGCCGCCATCGCCCCAATGGTATCGACAGACGCATCGGGCTACCGTGCGTTCATGCGAGCGCACCTCGTGCAAGCCGACACCGCGTGGGAAGACAAGGCGGAAAACTACCGTCGCGCCGACGCCCTGGTGGCTTCCGCGCGCATCGCACCGGGCGACCTGATCGTGCTCCCCGAGATGTTTGACACGGGGTTCTCGTTCCGCCTTGAGGCCACCGCCGACAGCGACGGGGCCACGCGCGCGTATCTGCAAGGCCTCGCGCGACGCACAGGGGCGATCGTGCAAGGCTCCCGCACCGTGCTGGGTCCGGACCAGCGGGGCCGCAACCGGGCCACCATCGTCGCCGCGGATGGAAGCGTGCTGGCCGAGTACGACAAGATTCACCCCTTCTCGTTCGGCAAAGAGGCCGAGCGATTCTCAGGCGGAGACCGGGTGCTCGTCTACCCGTGGCAGAGCGGACCCGACCCGCCCCGGCGAACCATCGTCTGCCCCGCCATCTGCTACGACCTGCGCTTCCCTGAACTCTTCCGCCGCGGCATGCTCATGGGTGCCGAGGTCTTTGCCATCGGCGCCAACTGGCCCGCCCCCCGTGCTCTGCAACGCGAAACCCTCGCCCGCGCCCGCGCTATCGAGAATCAGGCCGTCGTGCTGTGCGTCAACCGCGCCGGCAGCGACCCGCACCTCACCTACTCCGGCGGCACCATGGCCTTTGGCCCCAAGGGAGAGACACTGGGCGAACTGGCCGACGGCCCGGGCGTGCTGAGCGTGGAGATCGACCTTGCCGCGCTGCGGCAGTGGCGGGCCACGTTCCCCGCGTGGAAAGATGCGCGGCTGCTGTGACGCACCCATGTGAGCGGCCTTGGTCCCGGCAGGGTGGGCTTCCAGCCCGCCCCGCCTTGCCCCGACCCAGAATCGGGCGCATGATGGTGGCGGGAGAACCACGCATGCCCCAGACCGAGTACCCCAAACTCGCCGCGCTCATCGAATACCTTGACGGCCTCACCGGCCGCGCCGACCTGCGCATCCTCGACTCGCTCCTCGACGCCCTGACCATCGATCGCGCCGACATCGACGGTGCGTGCACGTTCGGCTCCAAGGGGTACAAGCGCAACACGATCAAGCGCACCGCCCACTACGAACTGCTCGCCCTCTGCTGGCGCAGCGGAGACTGCACGCCCATCCACGACCACCGCGGCGTCTCGTGCGCCTTCCGCGTGGTGCACGGCACCGGCACCGAGATCCGCTTCGTGCCCACGCCCGCGGGCCTCATCTGTCCCAGCGCGGCCAACCCCATGCCGCCGGGCTACATCTGCTCCGCCAACGACCACGACATCCATCAGGTGGCCAACATGCAGCCGCCCGGTGCCGACCTCATCACGCTGCACATCTACTCGCCCCCGATCAGCCGCATGACGACGTACGACTTCGCCTCGCCCAAACTGGAGAACATCCCTCAGTACGCGGGCGTGGCGGAAGACCGGCAACTGGTGGGGGCGGGGGCGGGGATTTAGCACGTAGCCCGTGCCTTCGGCGAGACGCGAGTGCATCGCAGACTCGCCGTGACGGGAGCGAGAGGCCCGCCTCCGGTTTTTGGCGCGGGTGCCGGTGGCAGCCGGGCCGGTCGCGGCGACAATGACGATTCGGCGGCTTGGTCTCGCCGACGCGCATTGGAAACGCCACACCGCTACCCGAGCCGTCGATCGGCACGCGGGGGGCACGGGCTTTTGTGTCGGCAGAGGCTTTGCGCGACTTGACCCGCTTGAAGAAATTTCACCACGAAGACGCGAAGAGCACAAAGGCCCCGACGAGCCCCACGCGCGAGCGTGGGGGCATGGGCTCTTGCCCGACGAGCCCCCCGCGCAAGCGGGGGGGCATGGGCTCTTGCCCGACGAGCCCCCCGCGCAAGCGGG
>CAZNEU010000293.1:0-2424 GCA_964571915.1 uncultured Phycisphaeraceae bacterium | reverse complement strand
CGGCGCGACCACGCCACGCAGTGGGGCGTGGACCCGCACATGAAGGTGGAGATGCTGCCGCAGCAGATCAGCGATGCGCTCACCATCCGTCAGGACGCGGACACGCCGCTGGCGTTCATCGGGCCGGATGGCGGAGGGTTGGACAAGGACGGCAAGCCGCGCACGCCGCCGGACCCCAACAAGTTGCTGATCGACGGCGTGGACTTGCAGTTGCAGACGGCGTTGATTCTGATGCAGTCTCAGGCCGCGGCACGCTTGGCGCGCGCGGGTTGAAGGGGCGACACCAGATGCCAGACACCAGACGTCAGGCGTGAGGCATGAGGGTGTACGCGAACGCGACGGGCTACCGGCAACTCACTTGGAAGAACCTTTCGCTGCTGCCGCCGGGGCCGATGGCGAAACGCATGGATTGACCGCACGATGGGCAGCGGCCGGCATACGCCGTGCCGCAGGAGAGTTTGTACGCGCGGGCGTACTGGTTGGCGCAGGCGAACCAGAGGCGCAGGTACGGGCGGGCAGGGGCACCGGCACGCGGCGCGGCGGCGGCGGTGGTGCCCGGGTGCCCGGCAACACGCCCGTTGATCTCCACGACATCTTCCGGGTCTGCGGGCATGAAAGCAGTATCGGCAGGAGGAGTGCGTTCTCCGTTGTGTCTGGGGCGGTTGGACCGATAGAATGCGGGCGGAAAGCCGTGAGCGGTTGGCCGTCAGCTGCGAGCCGACCTGCCTTCTTCACTCCGGCTCGCCGCCAACGGCTCACGGCTCTCCGGCTCTGACTTCATGCCCAACGCCCTGACCATCCTGCCCGACCCGCCGCCGCCGCCGACACCCATCGGGTTGATCGCGGGTGGCGGGCGGCTGCCGATCATCATCGCCCAGGGGCTGCGCTCGGCCGGGCACCCGGTACACGGGCTGGGGCTGCTCGGGCAGTTTGACCCGCTGCTGCCGGCCCTGTGCGATTCGTTCCGCACGGTGGGCGTGCTGCGCGTGGGCACGTGGGGGCAGGCCCTGCGGCAGATCGGCGTGGGCTACGCGATCATGGTGGGCAAGGTGGACAAGGCCAAACTGATGCACGACCCCTGGCGGATCGTGCGGCACGCGCCCGACTGGCGCACGCTGGTGGCCTGGTACAAGCACCTGCGGCACGACCGGCGCTCGCACGCGGTGCTGGGCGCGATCGCGGAAGAACTGGGCCGCTCGGGCATCCAACTTCTGGACTCGACGGCGCCGATCCCGCGGGAGATGGCCCACGCGGGCGTGATGGGGCGGCTTCATCCCACGCTGGAGCAGCGGGCCGATGTGATGTTCGCCTGGCCGCTGCTGGCCGAGGTGCTGCGGATGGACATCGGGCAGGCTCTGGCGATCCGCGAGCGCGACGTGCTGTGCGTGGAGGCGGTGGAAGGCACGGACCGGATGATGGAGCGGGCCGGGAAACTCTGCAACGGGCGCGCGTGGACGCTGTGCAAGGGGGCCCGGGCAGGGCATGACCGCCGCAGCGACGTGCCGACGGTGGGCGTGAAGACGATCGAGAACCTGGCCGCGGCGGGGGGCCGGTGCCTCGCGCTGGCGGCGGGCGACGTGATCATGATCGACAAGGCGGAGATGCTGAAGCGCGCGAGCGACCTGGGTGTGGCCGTGGTGGGCGTGGCCGCGGCGGTGGCGTGAGCAAGCGGCCACGAACCAGCGCGCATGAAAAGCCTGCCCGGGCGACGCGCTTCTCGTTTGGCCGCGTGCGCGGCTTAACGATGTTGCAGGTTGAGTTGGCCGATGGACGCCGCTTGCAGGTGCCGCTCTCGCTCTATCCGACGCTCCGGCAAGCCGCGCCGGCTGTGCGCGGCCGTTGGGAATGGATCGGGCGCGGCTACGGCATCCACTGGCCGGAACTTGACTTGGACCTGTCGGTGTCGGGGCTGCTGGCAGGTGTGCCCGAAGCACGACCTGTCGTTTCGCGGAGGCGGGCGGGCTGAGGGCAACCTTTCGGCTCGGCGAGCCGACGTACCCGTTCAGGGCGCCCACACGTTGCTCGCCTTGCCCGGCCCCCCGCTGTCGATCACGCCCGGCGTGTGGGCACCGTTGAGTTTCACCTGCCCGCTGGCAAGGCCGGGGAAGTGCTCGCCCTGCCAACTGGCGGGGTACTTGGAGTCGTCGAGGTCGAGCGCGGCCTTGGTGGGGAAGAGGGGCCGGAAGGTGTCGCACATCACGGCCAGTTCGCCGGTGTGGGTTGCGCTCAGGCTCGCCTCGATGGTGCCGGGGTGCGGGCCGTGAGGGATGCCCTGCGGGTGGGCGGTGAGGCTGCCGATCTCGATGCCCTTGCGGCTGCCGAAGTTGCCCGCGACGTAGTAGAGCACCTCGTCGGAATCCAGGTTCGAGTGGTTGTAGGGCACCTTGATGGCGCTGGGGTGCCAGTCGAGCATGCGCGGGCAGA
>CAZNEU010000292.1:0-7008 GCA_964571915.1 uncultured Phycisphaeraceae bacterium | reverse complement strand
CCGGGGGTCGCGCTCGAAGACTCGCTTGACCCCCGGCTACTGGCGTGGGGGCCGTCGGCCGCGGATGCCCCGATCGTTGCTCGTTTGGGCCGTGTTTCGTGGGGTCGACGCGCACCAAGGTTCTCGTCCACATCACGTTCTCCACCAAGAACCGTGCCGCGCTGATTCCGGTCGCCATCGAGCAGGACATGTTCGCGTACATCGGCGGCATCTGCCGTCGCATGGAGTCGCCGCTGTTGGCCATGAACGGAACTGCCGACCACGTTCACATGCTCGTGAGCCTGGGCAAGACGGCGACCCTTTCGGACCTCATGCTCAACGTCAAGCGCGATTCGTCCAAGTGGATCAAGGAGAACGATGCGACGCTCGACAGTTTCGGTTGGCAGGCCGGCTACTTCGCGTTCTCAATCGGTGAGTCGGGTGTGGATGCGCTCCGTGCGTACATCGCTGGTCAGAAGGAACACCACAAGGCCATCGACTTCAAGGATGAGGTCCGCACGTTCCTCAGGAAGTACGGCATGGAGTGGGATGAACGGTACATCTGGGATTGATCCAACGCGGCAGCCCGTCCCGCCGCCTCGTCCGCATCCCTAAGTCCGCCTTCCTCTGCGCCCTCTGCGTCTCTGTGTCCAATGTCTTCGGACTTTCATCCGTGCCCACCGCGTTCATCTGTGGCTGGCCTTGGCCTTCCGCAGCCCATACCCGATGATCCCCACACCCACCACGATCATGGCCGCGCTCAGCCACTGCCCGCGCGAGAGGCCCAAGGGCCGCCCTTCCGCAAACTGCGCATCCGGCAAGCGCCACACCTCGGTGAGGATGCGCAGGAGCCCATAGATGAGGAAGAAACTCCCCGCCACCACACCGTCGCACCGGCGTGCCAGCGGGCGCGTCCAGATGAACCACAGCGACAGGCCAAGCACGATGCCCTCTGCAAAGGCCTGATACAACTGCGACGGGTGCCGGCTCGACAGAATCTGCCGCAGCACGCTCTCGTGCGCGCTCGCCTTGGCCACCAGTCGGTCGAGCGCACTACCCCACCCCGCATCGCTGGGCAGGCGCAGTTTCGCCGCGGTCTCCCACAGCAGCCGCTCCTGCTCGGGCGAGAGCGTGGGCGTGTGCGAGCGTGCATCGACCACGCCCGGCCCGCGCCACCCCAGCAACTCGTGCGGAAACTGCACGCTCCACCACGGACCGCGCACCCCCGGCGGCGACACGATCTTGCCCAGCAGTTCCCCGTTGATGAAGTTCGCCACGCGGCCGAGCAACAATCCCGGCGGCGCGATCAGGCCCAGAATGTCCATGACGTGCAGCGTGGAGCACCCTCCCTCGCGCCGCACCGGTTCCGCGCTGGGCACCGCCACACCATCGCCTTGGCCGCGCTCTCGAAACCCGCGTGCCACCACCCACGCCGCCACCACCAGCCCCACCAACCCCCCGTGGCTCGCCATGCCCCCCTTGTTGATCGCCAGCAAACCCCACCACGGCGGCGATGATGTGAACTCGGTGAACAACGCCCGGTCATACACCAGCGCGTAGCCCAGCCGCCCGCCCACGATCGTTCCCACGATCACGATCATCATCGCATCCGCCACGCGCTCGGCCGGAATCGCCGACCGCCCGCGCCTGGCAATCGCACGCCATAGCCACCACCCGATCGCGAACGCGGCCACGTACGACAGCCCGTACCACCGGATGCCGAAACCGTCGGTGAACCTCACCACGAAGGGCGAGAACGTGTGCAAGATGGCCGCCAGCGTCGTCATACGCAAAGCCTATCGCGCATCGACCCCGAAAAACCGCCGCGTGTTCGCGTTGATCTGCTCGTGAAACCGCTCGAACACCTCGCCCCGCGCCGCCGCGAGCGCCTCCGCCGTGTGCCGCACCAGCGCCGGCCGGCACGGCCGCTCGCCCCGTTTCGGCTCCGGCGACAGAAACGGCGCATCCGTCTCCACCATCATCCGGTCCGCCGGCACCAGCCGCGCCGCCTCTCGCACCGCCGCCGCATTCTTATACGTCGCCACGCCCGTGAACGAAACAAACGCCCCGAAGTCCAGCACCTTGCGCGCCTCTTCCGGCCCCGCCGTGAAGCAGTGGAACACAAACCGCGCCGGATCCAGCGTGGTACTCTTCAAGATCGGGATCAGGTCGTCATACGCCTCGCGGCAGTGGATCACAATCGGCTTGTCAATCGCCGGGCCGTTCGTGCCCCGCCACGCCTCGCCGCGCTTGCACGCCTCGATAAACGCCAGGTGCGCCCCCAGCACCTCATCCTGCGCCGCCCGCGGCGGCTGCACATAGTGGTTGTCCAGCCCCAACTCGCCCCACGCCACGCACCGCTCGTGCCCCGCCACCACGCGCAGGTTCCCCCACTCGTGCGGCCCCTCGTGCGCGTGCAGCGGGTGAATCCCCGATGTACACCACACCCGCTCGTGCGTGGTCGCCAGCGCGAGCGCCTCCAGGCAGTCGCGCGTCGTGGTGGAGATGGTGATGCACCCGCTCACGCCCGCCGCCGCGGCTTCGGCCAGCACCGCCGGCACCTTGCCGGCGAAGTCAGGGAACGTGAGATGGCAGTGGGTGTCGATCACGGTTGCGGCGAGCGTAGCGTGGGTCTTCACCTACCCTCCGCCCATGGTCGATCCTGCCACGCTCCGTGCCTTCTTTGCCAAGGGCAAGCCCTTCGATGCCTACATCGCCTCCGCCAAGCCCAACGAGGCTCCCGGCTGGGCCAACATGGTCAAGCAGGTCCGCCTCACCGACGCGCAGGCCGCGCTCGTCCGCACCTTCGTCCGCCGCCTCAACGTCCTCGTGCTCTCGGGCACGTGGTGCGGCGATTGCGTCCAGCAGTGCCCCATCCTTCACGCCATTGCCCAGGCCCACCCCGCCGCGCCCGCCGCCGCGAATGACGCGCCCGGCATCGACCTCCGCTTCCTCGACCGCGACCAGCACATCGACCTCGCCAACCACTTCATGATCTGCGGCGGCCACCGCGTGCCCTGCGCCATCTTCATGAATGAAGACTTCGAGTTCGTCTCCATCCTGGCAGACCGCACACTCGCCCGCTACCGCGCCGTGGCCGCCCGCCAACTCGGCCCCAGTTGCCCGCTGCCGGGCGCACCCGTCCCCCCCGACGAACTCGCGGCCACCACCACCGACTGGCTCAACGAGTTCGAGCGCGTCGCCCTCCTGCTGCGCCTCTCCACCAAGTTGCGCCAGAGGCACGGAGACTGAGTGCGCAGGCCGCACCGCCGCGCGCCAACACCCCCTCCCAGAGGGAGGGGGCGCGGGGTGGGCGGGCTCGATGCGTTACCACTCGCGTGTACTCGTCGTGCGCGCACGGTCGCGAATCAGGCGCAGCCGATGCCCGCTCCGAACGTCGCGATGTGAAACCGGATCGCCGCCCGCACATCGGTGAGGGCCCCTTCGTGCGTATCGCCCTGCCCCACGCACACGCCGCGCACGCCGAGCGGATAAGCGACAAACCCGTCCGGGTGCTTCTCAACGATGATCTTCAAGTCGCGCGGCCGGCGGGTGCGAACCGAAGCGGGGGAAGCATTGGCACGAGGTGCAGCGGGTCTTTGGCGAGCCATGGTCCGAGCATATGGTGCGAGTGCGATCCGTGGTACCATCGACCATGACCGGCGATGCCCCATCCACCCGCCCCGCCAACCTGCGCGGGCTCAACTACGCCGCCGAGGCCGCGCGCCTCGAAGCCGCACGCACCGCTTCCGCCCGCGCGGCAAGCCTCACGCCGCTCCCCCTCATCGACGCCCACACCCACATCCACGGGCTCGAAGCCTCTCGTCTGTATGACAAGGCCCGTCGCCTCTTCGGCATCGATCTCACCTATTCCATGACGCAGTTGCCCCGCGCCCAGCCCGTGCGCGAGGCGCTCGGCGACACCATCCGCTTCATCGCCATCCCCACCTGGAGCGCGCCGGACAAAGACGACGCCCACGCCAAGGGCTACCTCACCACGATCGAGTCCTTCCACCGCGACCTCGGGGCACGGATGATGAAGGTCTGGGCCTCGCCCCGCCTGCGCGACATCCTCCCCGGCCTCGCCCAAGCCTCCTTCGGCGCCACCGACATCGCCGAGATCGACAGCCGCTGGCACATCGAGCACTGCACGCTTGCCCAGAGCCTGGGCATGATGTTCATGGTTCATGTGGCCGACCCTGACACCTGGTTCGCAAGCAAGTACACCGATGTTCGTAAGTACGGCACCAAGCTCGACCAGTACCTCGGCCTGGAGCGCATGCTCGACCGCTTCACATCACCCTGGGTTGCCGCCCACATGGGCGGCTGGCCGGAAGACCTGAGGTTTCTTGATGGGATGCTCACCCGCCACCCCAACCTCTACCTTGACACCTCCGCCATGAAGTGGGTGGTCCGCGAACTCAGCAAGCACCCCACCGGCGAAGTGCGCGGCTTCTTCGAGAAGTGGGTGCCCGCCTCGGCCGCCGGCGTGCCCGGCCGCATCCTCTTCGGCACCGACCTGGTCGTGATGGACGACCAACTCAGCCCCAGCAAAACCATGGGCAGCGTGATGGGCGACCTGGCCAGCAGCCCCGACGAGGCCCTTGAACTCTACTGCTCGCGCTTGTGGGCCTTGCGCACGCTCTTCGAGACCGACTTCGACGGCCCTTCCAACATCGCCGATCCTGACCTGAACATGGTCGATCCGACCCGCTATGACAAACTCGCCGCGCCACGCCTGCGCGGCCTCAACCTTTCGCCCCGTCTGCTGGCCGCGCTCTATCGGGGCAACTGCGATGCTCTCATGGGGCGCTGGTGGCGCGAGCACGCATAACGGGCACGGCCTCCCCGGGTGGTCCGGCGGTCCCCGCTGGTACCAGGGCACTCGCATTATCACCGAACTGTTTCCGAACGATCAGCGATGGCGCTTGAAAATCGCGGATTACCAGCGGGACAAATCGGATAATGCGATTGCCCTGCCGCCGGTACCCGACGGGTGGCGTGTGCGTCGCTGCATGCAGAAGTGTGGCGCCCACGCGACCTTGCGCCCTTGCGTGTACGGAGCGCTACGTGCAGCGTAAAACGCACGCTGGCGGGGCGAAAGCACCGAAGAGCGTGCCACAATATTGTGGCAACACTGCCACAAAACTGTGGCAGCACTCAGATCGTGGACGAGCGCATGGCCTGTAGAGCGTGAAAATAAATCTGCCGCTTTTCCTTGACCTGGCCCGGAACCGGATGTAGTGTCGGTTATCGGGGCCTCTTCATCGGGGCCCTGCAAGGAGCCTCACAATGGGCAAGTCAGAATGTGCTCGGACGTCGCTTGGTCGTGGCGCGAGCTTGCTGGCGTTCGTGGGCGTGGTATTTGCCACCTCGGTACTGGCTACCCCACACCAAACGCCCATCACCGAGAGGGACTGCACGCACGACCACACGGTGAATGGCGTCACGTACAGGGTCACGTGGACGTGCGACGGTGGCCCGTACTGCTTCTGCGGCAGTTCGGGTATAGTTGTGAATATGAACGGGGAGATTATCCATTCATTCACAAACTGCGACGGGATCGGATGCGTGTGAAGTACATTCCTGAGCCTGGCGAGTCATTATTGTGCGGGCATTTACTGTAGTGGCGATCACTGTGGCTGTGGGTGTGCTCGGCTTGGTCGGCTGGGGGCTGCGCGCGGGTCGCGGGCCCGAGAGGGGCCGCACTGTGCAGGCTGTCGGCGCGGGTGCTGATCAGCAGGCTGGCGATGCTGCCACCCGCCCCGTCGCAGGGTCCACGTTCGAATCTCTCTCTGCGGCGATGCGCGCTGGAAGCGCTCGCCTCGAGGGCTATGCCTTGGCAGAGGGGCAGGTCGCCACGTTGGCCGATGCGACGGAGCAGGTTCTTGCCGCCTTGCGCGATGAAACGAGCACCGCCTTCGAAGATCTTGCACTCCGCAAGCGACTTCGGCTACCCAAGGGCCTGGCCTCGGGCACTGATGCTCACCGCCTTTCCTATTGGAGCGACACGACCGCCTACTTCCGCAACCTCGACATTGATATCACCAGCGCGGTTGTTCGGGTACGGGATCAGAAGAATCGCGCCCTCGCGGGTCCGCGGATAGGCCGGGAAATGGTTGTCCGTGTGACTGCGGCCGATGAGGCCCCGAGCCAGACGCTCGTGTATGAAGTCGTGCTTTCCGGCATCGCGCGTTCGGGTGCCTACGCGGGCAAGACGGTGCGCTTCGGCCTCTTGATGATTCGGGATGCTCCGGATGGCTCGTGGCGCACTTGTGGCGTGTCGCACTACGATGTGCCGAGCGGCGGCGAGACCCGGCCCATTCTTCCTGTTGCCTATCCGGCGAAGTGATCGGCATGAATGCTTCACGCTCGCGCTCGCAGCAGCCCGCCTTACCACCGCCAAGAGCGCCTGCACGCAACCCCCGTGGCTTCACGATCGTGGAAGCACTGGTTGTGATCGCCGTGGTGGTTGTGCTCGTCGCCATTTCCGCATCCTCTCTCGCCCGCGCCCGCGAGTCCGCGGACCGCACGCTCAGTCTCTCCAAACTCCGCGACCTCGGGACAAGGTTCGGTGTCTACTACGCTGAGTTCCGCGACACGTTCCCCTATTCCACGATCGACACCCTCCACCCCCTGCCCGCGGGCGGCCCGGGAAGTGCTTCAGGCTTCGGCCACTTTCAGATCGACATCAACTGGCCGATGCTCATGCCTGACCTCATGGCCGCCGCGCATTCACCCACCGCCCCGCACCTCGCACCTAAAGCCACCATCCGCCAGCGGCCCCTGTTCAGCGGCCCCGGTGTCGCGCCCTTCTGGCCCTCCTCCTCGTACTCCTACGGCCTCAGTTTCGTCGCCGACCCCGCCGTGTGGCTGCCGGGCACCATCCTCTCCGAGACGCTCCTCCGCGCGGTCAAAGTCCATGAAGCCGTCTTCCCTGCCCGCAAGGTCCTGCTCTGGGACCGCGATACACCCTACCTCTGGCCCCCGCCCGGCGGCTACCCGCTGGATCGCACGGACCTCATCCCC
>CAZNEU010000291.1:0-8004 GCA_964571915.1 uncultured Phycisphaeraceae bacterium | reverse complement strand
GGCCGAAGGTGAAGCGGCCGTGGGTCGCCTCGCGCACGGCCCGGATGATGGTCTCGGGGTCGTCGCTCTTGGCCAGGTAGCCCCACGCGCCGGCCTTCACCGTCGCGTCCACGTAGCGGTCGCGCACATAGGCCGAGAGGATGATCGTGCGGACACCGGGGCACACCTTGCGGAGTTCGGCCAGGGCGAGGAAGGGGTCTTTGCCGGGCATCTCGATGTCGAGCAGCACCACGTCCACCCGCAGTTCGGCCACGGTGGCGCTCAGGTGGTCGGCCCGGGCGAGGTGGCCCACCACCTCCATGTCGGGCTCCATGCTCAGGCGGGCGCGCAGACCCTCGGCCAGAAAAGCGTGATCGTCGACGCTCAGCACCCGGGTTCGCCTGGCTTGCACGGACGGCCTCCCCACCCCCCCGTTGCCCGCGCGAGATTCGAGAACCATCACGGCAACGCTCCGGCGATCGCTTCGATATCGGTCTGGTCGGAAACGACACGCGCGCCGAGGGCTTTCCACTCGGGCCCGGCCCGTCCGATGACGATCGTCCACGGGAGTCTATCACCGCGAGCCAGCCGCTGCGCCAGCGCCAGGCCCCGTGGATCGGTGATCCACACATCCGTGGCGGCGGGGGCGGCGGCCCGTTCCAGCCGCGCGGCGGTAAACCCGCGTGCGTTCAGCAGCGCCAACAGGTAGCCGGCCGTGTGCTCGTCGGCCACGCTCACCCACGCGGGCCGGGGCCGCGGCGGCCCGTGCAACGCGCCCGCGGCGGCAAATCCTGCCCCACCGGCCTCGCCCGCCCGATCGGGGTGTGTCGCTACCGGCAGGAGCATGGCCACGGTTGTGCCCTGCCCGGGGGCGGAGTCGATGCGCACGCCCCCGCCGGCGGTCTTGGCCACGGCGTGGACCAGCGACAGGCCCAGGCCCGTGGAGAGGGCACGCTTCTTGGTGGTGAAGAACGGGTCGAGCGCGTGCTTGCGCACCTCCGGGGTCATGCCGGGGCCGTTGTCGGTTACGCCCAGGGCCACCATGCCGCCTTCCAAACGGGCAAAGGCATGAACCGTGCCCCTTGACGCTCCTCCCCGCCTCCCCGCCCCCGGTCCATCCTTGTCGGTGGGGCCGGCGGCCTCGGCAGCGTTCACCAGCAGGTTGAGCATGGCCCGCGTGAGTTGGTCGGAGGCGATCCGCAGCAGCGGCAGGCCGGGGTCGATCGTCATGGTGAGTTCGATCGGGTGGGGCAGCGAGCCGCGCAGCATGGCCTGCTCCTGCCGCCACCACGCGCCCACGTCGGTGCGTGCGGGCATCCGGGCCAGGTCGTCTGTGGACGCGGCCAGCGTGAGCAGCGAGCGGGCGAGTTGCCCCAGGAAGTTGAGCGAGGTGGTGAGCGACGCGATCTCTTCGGCCGCGGGCAAGCCCAGAGGCGCGGCGCGGGCACGCAATGAATCCACCCAGCACCGCATGGGGAGCAGCACGTTGTTGATATCGTGCCCCAGGCCCGCCGCGAGCGTGCCCAGCGCGGCCAGGCGTTCCGACTGGCGGAGTTTCTCCGCCTGCTCGGAGAGTTCGCGGGTGCGGGCCTGCACCTCGTGCTCCAGGTGCTCGCGGTGGCGGGCCAGTTCGGCCTGGGCGTGGGCCTCGGCCGTTACGTCCTGCACCATCGAGACCGCCCCCACCACGTTGCCCGCGTCGTCGCGCAGCGGCGCGTTGTACCACTCGCACGTGATCGTGCGGCCGTCGGCGGTGAGGTTGTCGTTGCGGCTGCGTTCCCCGCCCGCGGCCTGGCTGAGTTCCGCCCACACGCGATCCACCTGGTCCCGCGCCGCCCCCGGAACGATGCGCGAGGCGTGCATGCCGATCGCGTCCGTCTCGGGTATGCCGAAGATCGCCGCGGCGGCGGGGTTCCACTGCCGCACACAGAAACGCATGTCCCACGCGATGATGCCGACGGGCGAGCGTTTGTAGATGAGCGCGAGCCGCTCCTGGGATCGCTCCGCCTCGGTCCGGGTCCGTTCGCGATCGGTAACATCCACCGACAGCCCCAGCACGCCGCGCACGCGCCCCCCCCGTCCGCGCGGGCCTTGCAGGGGCAGGTAGCGCGTCTCCCACATGCTGCCGCGCACGTCGATGGTGCTGGCGACGTGCTCACCCCGCAGCGCTCTGCGCACGTTGTTGAGCACGGCCGGCACGTCGGCGTACATGTCGAACACCGATTGGCCCACCACCTGGGCGGGCTTCAGGTTGAGGCGCGCCAGGCCCGCACCCTCGCTGATCGTGAACACGCCCCGCGCATCCACCGCCCACAGCACGATGGGTGCGAAATCCATCAGCCAGCGCAGCGACTCGCGCGGCGGCAGGGTCGGGCCGGCTTGATCGCGTGCCGCGGACTTCCGGCGGCGTGCCGGTTTCTTGGCGGGCACGTTGCGAGATGGCCGCTTCTTTGCCATGGGTGCCGCCGGGTGCGCAAGGGGCGCGCCAGTGTACCAGCGGGCCGCGGCCGGGGGCAGTCTGTGGCGTGCCGCGTTCTACGCGCCCGAGGAGCCGGCCTTGCCCGCGGAGTGGTCTTTCAGGGCCATGTCGGCCAGGTTGGCGCAGAGCGTGGGCACATCCACACCCGCGTGCCGGCTGGCCTTGGGCACAAGGGAATGATCGGTGAAGCCCGGCGTGGTGTTGATCTCCAGCAGCCAGGCCGTGCCCTCGGCATCGAGCATGAAGTCCGCCCGGGCCAGGTGCCGCAGGCCCAGGGCCTTGAACAGTTTGATCGTCTGCTTGCTCACCTTCTTGGCCACTGCTTCTGGGAGTGTGTCAAAGAGATACTCCGTGTCGTCGCGCGTGTACTTGGCCTCGAAGTCGTAGAGGCCGTCCTTGGGGCGGATCTCGATCACCGGCAGGGCCGCGCTGTCGATGATGCCCACGGTGAGTTCGCGCCCGGGCACCTTGGGCTCGATCATGTACGTGCGCACCGGGCCGCCGCTCTTCACGGCCGCGCTGTGCTCGGCCCGCACCGCGTCCACCGCGGCGGCAAACGCGGCCCGTGTCGCGCACACATGCAGGCCGATGGTGGAGCCCTCATGCACGGGCTTGACGATCACCGGAAGGCGCGTGGGGCAGACCGGGTCTTTGGTGTTGAGCACCCACACCGGGGGTGTGGCGATGCCCAGTTCCAGGGCCACGGCCTTGGTGGCGATCTTGTCCATGGCGGCGCGGCTGGCGCGTGCGTTGGAACCCACAAAGGGCCGAGCGTCGCCGCCAGCACCCTGCCCACCCGCCGCCCCCCTCGGCGCTGAGGCCGGGTCTTCGAGAATATCTTGCAGCGGCCCGCCCTCGCCCCACGGCCCGTGCAGGTAGGGAAACACCACCTCGCCCGCGAGTTTCGCCAGGTCGTCGGCGGTGATGGTGCGGATGATGTGCAGCCCGGCCGTGAAGCGCCCGGAAGCGTTCAGCCCGGCGGCGATGGTGGTGCTGCTCTTGACGCTGACCTCGTGCTCGGCATCAGGGCCGCCGCCGAGAACGATGACGTGGGGAAGTGTGGGCATGGGGCAAATGGCAAATAGCAAATAGCAAAGGGCAAAGGGCAGAAGGGCGGAAGGGCGGAAGGCAGTGATCGACCTGCACACACGGTAGACGGGGTCTTGATGTGGCCACGTGCAGATGTGCCATGTGGCCATGTCCGCGCACGGAGTTTGCCCGTGGCGGCACCGCTACAAACTCGCCCCCCAGATCACGACCTCCGGCTCAAGAGTGATCCCGAACTTCGCCTGCACGCACCGGCGGGCCTCGCGCATCACTTCCAGCACATCGCCGGCCGTGCATCCCGGCCCCGCCACCACAAAGTTCGCGTGCTGGTCGCTCACCCGCGCCCCGCCGCGTGAAAGGCCCTTGCACCCGGCCTTGTCGATGAGCATGCCCGCGGACACGCGCGTGCCCGTGGTGCCGATGCTGGGCACGTCCTGCATCAGCGTGGGGTTCTTGAAGCAGCACCCGGCCGAGTTGGCGCTCAGCGGCTGCGTGGTCTTCTTGTATTCCGTCGCTTCCTTCAGTCTGGCTCGTACCGCGGCGGGGTCGGCCCGGCGCAGGCGGAAATCCACACCCGTGATGATGGCCCCCCCGGCGCGCGCTGCCAGGGCGCAGTGCCTGTAGTTGAAGTCGATCTGGTTGCGTTTGAGCGTGTGGGCCTGCCCCGTGCGGTCCATCAGGTGGACGACGCTCACGGAGTCGCCCGTGCTGCCGAACTTGCCGCCCGCGTTCATCATCACCGCGCCGCCCACGCTGGCCGGGATGCCCGCGAGGTTCTCCAGGCCCGTCAGGCCCGCATCCACCGCAGCGTTGATGAGTTTGAAGAGGTGAACGCCCGCGCCCGCGGCCACGGTGGCGTAGCCGCGCTGGTCGGCCAAGCCGATGGTGAAGCGGCCGAAGTTCCCCTCGGCAAGCGACACAACCAGTTCCTCCACACCCGCATCCGCCACCAGCAGGTTGGCCCCCTCGCCCAGCACACGCAGGTTCGGGTCCATGCGCAGGCACTCGGACAGTTGCTCGACTGTTGTGGGCCGCGCAAAGCGCCTGGCACGCCCGCCGATGCCGAACCACGTGGGAATCGGCTGGTCCGTCAGCATCTCAACGCGCGCTGCCACGGGCACGGCCCTCACCCCTTCCCCGCGGCCAAGAACCCCTGCGCCACCTGGTACACCGGCCCCGCGCCCATCACCGCCAGCGTGTCGCCATCGCGGCACAGGTGCGCCAACTGGTTCACGATCGCCTCGAACGGGTACAGGTGCATCGCCTGCACGCCCTTGTCTCGCAGGCGGTCCACCAGGTCCGCCGCGGAAACAAGGTGCTTCTCCTGCTCGCTGTCGCGCACGAAGTAGATATGCGGCACGATCACGATGTCCGCCGCGCTGAAGGCGCTGGCAAACTCCGCCAGCAGGTGGCGCGTGCGGCTGTGCTGGTGGGGCTGAAAGACGCACACCAGCCTGCCGCCCTTCTTCTCCGGCTGGTCAAACTGGCGCAGGGCCCGCAGCGTGCAGTCCACCTCGGTGGGGTGGTGGCCGTAGTCGTCGTACACGCGCACGCCCGCGCCCGTGCCTGTGCCCAGCGACCGCACACCCAGAAACTGCGTCCGCCGGTCCACGCCGCGGAAATCCGAGAGTGCCGCGCCGACCTTGCCCGCATCCGCGCCCAGCGAAATGGCCAGGGCCGCCGCCGTCGCCGCGTTCATCGCGTTGTGCTCACCCGGCAGTTGCATCGTCCACTGGCAGGTAACCTTCTTCTCGGGGTTCATGAGTGTGGCGGTGCGCGTGGCCGGTTCGTAGCGCACGCTCCAGTCTGCCGCGGGCGAAAAGCCGATGGTCTGCACGCGCGCCCGCACGCCCGCCGCCACCTCGCGTCGGTGCGCGCCCTCGTGGGCGATCAGCAGCAGGCCGCCGTCGTCCGCGTGCGCCGCCTGCCGCGCAAACGCAGCGAAACTCTCCACCACCGCGTCGAGCGAGCCGTAGATATCCAGGTGGTCCGCCTCCACCGACGTAATCACCGCCAGCGTCGGGTGAAAGTTGTGGAAACTCCGGTTGAACTCGCACGCCTCGGCCACCAGCACCCCCGGCCTGCCCGCCAGGGGCCCGAGGGGAACCGTGTCGGCCCCCAGCCGCACACCCCCGCCGAGTTGTGCGCACGTCGCGCCCACGATCACCGTCGGGTCGATCCCCGCCGCGGCCAGCACCACGCCCAGCATGGCTGTGGTCGTGCTCTTGCCGTGCGTGCCGGCAATCGCCACGCCCGTGCGGCCCACCATGCACCGTCCCAGCGCCTGGGCGTAGGTGAGCACGGGCACGCCGCGCCGCACGGCCTCGTTGTATTGCGGGTGATCGGCCTTGATCGCGGCGGAGACGATCACGAGGTCGCACCTCGCGGGAATCACGCTTGCGCCCGGCGCGTCCGCCGCCCCGTCAATGCGCACCACAATGCCGTCCGCCGTCAGGGCCTCGGTGGTCTCCTGCCGGTTCATGTCGCTGCCGCTCACACGCCCGCCCCGTGCCCGCAGCATCCGCGCCAGGCCGCTCATGCCGCACCCGCCGATGCCGACCAGGAACACGTCCTTCCCCGCCACATCGAGCGGTGGCGGGAGGGGGGCTGGCGGGGTGGAGTGGGCAGCAGGCACGTCGAGAACATCAGCGGCGGCGGCATCGCCCCGCGCGGCGGTCGTTTCGGAGAGGAGCATGGGAAGGGTATCGGCCGAGAACACGCGCCGGGTCGAATCGCCTGAACGCACGGTGCCCACATTCGGCCTTTGGGGCAAGGGCAAGGCCGACCGGCCATCTCAGGCCCGTATCCCGCTCCCCGCCCCCGAAACCCGCCTTGACGATCCGCCGATATGGTGCATAGCAGATATCGGCTATAGTTGTCGATCGGGACCGCTCCCGATGCCCTCAGGCTGATATCCCCCCTGCACGTGTGCAGGCTGCAAGGCTACTCGTTCGCGGGTAGCCTTAGCTTTTGTATGGACACGGGGACGATGCCCACCACGCGCCTCAAGACCAACGTCTACATCGACGGGTTCAACCTGTACTACGGTGCCGTGCGTGGCACGGCGTTCAAGTGGCTTGATGTTTCCAAACTCTGCGCGCTGCTGCTCCCCGCCCACAACATCCATCGCATCCGCTACTTCACGGCCAGAGTGAGCGCTACGCCCGCCAGCCCGACGGCACCCAGGAGCCAGAACACCTACCTGCGAGCGCTCGCCACCACTCCCAACCTCACCATCCACTTTGGCCACTTCCTGACGCAGCGAAAATGGATGCCGCTGGTCTCGCCTCCGCCGAACGGGTCCGCCCTGGCCGAGGTCTGGAAGCGTGAGGAAAAGGGGTCGGACGTGGCCCTTGCCTCGCATCTCCTGCACGACGGCCATGGCAACGACTATGCCGCCGCGGTCGTCGTCTCAAACGACTCTGATCTCGTTGAGCCCATCCGTCTTGTTCGTGAGGACTTGCGCAAGGTGGTCGGCGTGCTCAACCCGCATCCCTTTCCCGCCAAGCAGTTGATGAAGCACGCGGTGTTTCTCAAGCAGATTCGAGCCGGACCCCTCGGAGCCTCGCAGTTCCCACTCACGCTCCGCGATGCCCGCGGCGACATCGTCAAGCCAGCCACCTGGTAGCCGCGAGTTCGATCGCGTCCATGCGCCTTCGCCCACCCCTCTACCCTGCTCCCACAATGCCCACACCCGCGGCCGCTCTCCCCTACAAAATCGCCACGCTCTGCGACCTCCGCGACAAGGACGGCCGCGTGCTCCTCCTCCGCCGCCTCAAGGCCCCCAACCTGGGCCTGTGCTCGCCTATCGGGGGCAAACTCGACATGGGCACGGGCGAATCCCCCGCCCAGGCCGCGCGCCGCGAGATTCACGAGGAGGCGGGCATAGATGTTCCCATCGACCGCCTCCACCTGCTCGGCATCATCTCCGAGGCCGCCTTTGAGGGGCGCGGCCACTGGCTGCTTTTTTACTACCGCGTCCTCGGCCCCGTGTGGGTCGAGCCGCACGACATGCGCGAGGGGCGGCTGGATTGGTTCCACGAGCACGAGGTGGATGCCCTGCCCCTGCCCGAGAGCGACCGCCGCATTATCTGGCCCCTCGTGAAGCAGCACGAGGGGCGCGTAGGGCCGGACGGCTGGCACCTGCCCAGCGCGAAGCCGGGCTTCTTCACCGTGCATATTGACTGCGTCGGCCCCGAAGGCCGCGACCTGAAGTGGGCGGTGGAGCAGACGGCTGCCACGGTGCCTTGAATCCACCGCGGCACCCCGTTCATCAGCACCCTCGCTCGCCTTCTATCATCGCTCCATGTTCGTGTCGCTTGGCACCATCCGCCGAATCACCTTCGCCCTCGCGTGCCTCGCGCTCATGTGCTTTGCCACCTGGGCCCCGGCCACGCCCACAGCCCGCGCCGCCCACATGCCCGCCCCCCCCGCCCCCGCCGCCGGCGCGGGCCTTTCCGCCGTCCCCGCCGCCCGCGCCGCCACCAACGTCGCCGTCA
>CAZNEU010000290.1:0-1803 GCA_964571915.1 uncultured Phycisphaeraceae bacterium | reverse complement strand
GATCAAGGAAGACGATGCCCGCAACCCCGGCGTGATCGCCGACTGCGTGGGCGACAACGCCGGCGACTCCGTGGGCCCCTCCGCCGACGGCTTCGAGACCTACGGCGTAACCGGCGTGGCCCTCATCACCTTCATCATGCTCGCGATCCCGACCAGCCTCTACCTCCCGTCGGGCGTGAGCGCGGCCGGCGCCACCGCCGAGCAGATGGCCGCCGCGGGCGGCCTGGCGGCGAGCGTGCAGGTGAAACTGCTGGTGTGGATATTCATGATGCGCATCATCATGGTGGGCGCCAGCGCCGCGGCCTACTTCTTCAACCATTTCCTGGCCAAGGCCCGCTACCAGCACGTCGGCAAGATGAACTTCGAGGCACCGCTCACCAGTCTGGTGTTCATCACGTCGGCGGTGTCGATGGTGCTCACGTACATCGCCAGTTACCTGCTGATCCCCGACATCGCCGGCGACTCCACCCTGTGGTGGAAACTTTCCACCATCATCACCTGCGGCACGCTGGCCGGGGCCATCATCCCTGAACTGGTCAAGGTCTTCACCAGCATGCACAGCCGGCACGTGCGCGAGGTGGTGACCAGTTCCGAGCAGGGCGGGGCATCGCTGAACATCCTTTCCGGCCTGGTCGCTGGCAACTTCTCGGCGTACTGGATCGGCCTGGCGATCATGTTCCTCATGGGCATCGCCGCGTATGTGTCGGGCATCGCCAACCCGGCGGGCGCCACGCTGGGCAACCTGATGGTGGCCCCGGCGGTCTTCGCCTTCGGCCTGGTGGCCTTCGGCTTCCTGGGCATGGGCCCCGTAACGATCGCCGTGGACAGTTACGGCCCCGTGACCGACAACGCCCAGAGCGTGTTCGAGCTCTCGACCATCGAGACCATCCCCGGCATCAGGGACGAGGTGCAACGCGACTTCGGCTTCACGCCCGACTTCCAGAAGGGCAAGGAGTTCCTCGAAGAGAACGACGGCGCGGGCAACACCTTCAAGGCCACCGCTAAGCCCGTGCTCATCGGCACGGCCGTGGTGGGTGCCACCACCATGATCTTCGCCCTGATCGTGGGCCTCACCCACGGCCTGACGGACCAGGCGGCCATCGCCAAGATGAGCCTGCTGCACCCGCCCTTCCTGCTGGGCCTGATCGCCGGCGGGGCGATCATCTACTGGTTCACGGGGGCCTCCACGCAGGCCGTGAGCACCGGCGCGTATCGCGCGGTGGAGTTCATCAAGGCCAACATCAAACTCGACGGCACCACCAAGGCCAGCGTGGAAGACTCCAAGAAGGTCGTGGATATCTGCACCCGCTACGCGCAGGCGGGCATGTTCAACATCTTCCTGGGCATCTTCTTCTCCACCCTCGCCTTCGCCTTCTACGACTCCTTCTTCTTCATCGGCTTCCTCATCTCCACCGCGCTCTTCGGCCTCTTCCAGGCCATCTTCATGGCCAACGCCGGCGGCGCGTGGGACAACGCCAAGAAGATCGTCGAGACCGACCCCGCCTACAAGAACTCCGGGCGCGGCAAGGGGAGCGACCTGCACGCCGCGACCGTGGTGGGCGACACCGTGGGCGACCCCTTCAAGGACACCAGTTCGGTCGCCATGAACCCGGTCATCAAGTTCTGCACGCTCTTCGGGCTGCTGGCGGTCGAA
This sequence comes from uncultured Phycisphaeraceae bacterium, assembly GCA_964571915.1. GTDB lineage: Bacteria > Planctomycetota > Phycisphaerae > Phycisphaerales > UBA1924 > JAEUIX01. Next base: position 149 of record CAZNEU010000290.1, on the reverse strand, counting down.
CTGGCCATCAGCGTCAAGGGCATGAACGAAGTGCTGGGCATGGGCGGCGTGGCGTTTGCGCACACGCTCTCGGCCGTGTTCTTTGTCATCTCCACGTTCTTCGTCTACCGCTCCTTCTACGGCATGCAGATCAGCAAGGGCCGCGCCGG
>CAZNEU010000289.1:0-5599 GCA_964571915.1 uncultured Phycisphaeraceae bacterium | reverse complement strand
GACCCGGCCGGGCTTGCCGCGGCCGCCGCGGCACGCTTGCGGTCGCGCTTGCTGACACCCTCCACCATCACCCGCAGCGTCTGTCCTACAAACTCGCGCCCCACCTCCTCGCTGATCCGGTTCTGCAGCGCGAGAAGTTCGCTGTTGCGGCGGCGCTTGGTTTCGTCGGGCACATCGTCGGGGAACTTGTCGATGGCGAGGGTGCCGGGGCGGGCCGAATACTTGAAGATGAAGCAGTTCTTGTAGCGGGCCCGGCGCAGGAGCGCGGCCGTGGCGCCGTGGTCTTCCTCGGTCTCGGTGGGGAAGCCGACGATGATGTCGCCCGCGAGCGTGAGCGGCCTGCCGAGTTCGGGCTGGTGGAGGAAGTGGCGGGCGCGGTCGAGGAAGTCGAGGTACTCGGCCACGGTGTACCCGCGGTTCATCAGGCCCAGGATGCGGTCGGACCCGCTCTGGGCGGGCACGTGCAGGTAGCGGCAGATGCGGGGGTGGTCGCGGATCGCGGCCAGCACATCGTTGCCGAAAGACTTGGGATAACTGGTGACGAAACGCAGGCGCTGCACGGCGGGCACCTCGTCGTGGATGCGTGCGAGGAGGCCGGCGAAGGTGGTGGTGTTGGAGCCTGCGTAGGCATCGTGATAGTCCGCCTCTGACGATTTGTAGACGCGGCCCTTCTGGGGTTGCGTGATGCCGCCGATCGAGACGGCCGCGCCGTGCTCGAAGCGGTAATGGTTCACGGTCTGGCCCAGCAGCGTGATCTCGATCGCGCCCGCATCGGCGAGGCGCTTGCACTCATCCACAATGTGGTCGGGCGGACGGTGGACTTCGGCCCCGCGTGTGAAGGGGACGACGCAGTAGGTGCAGAACTTGTTGCAGCCGCGCGTGATGCGGACATAGGCCGAGCGGGCCGCATCCGTGCCGTGGGCGGAGATGGCGCGAGAGAGGTCGAGGAGTTCGAGGTTGTCGGCCGCGGCGGCGAGCGTGGAACTGCGGCGGCTCGCGGAGCCCGCGAGGGCCGATTGCCCGGCGGACGTGAGACGGCGGAGGTCGGGCTTTTCGGTTTCGGGTGTGGCGGCAAGGTCGAGCGTGGTCAGGTCGCTCAGCAGCGAGGCGCGCGTGCGCACGGCGTTGTCCAGCAAGGCCGGCAGTTTGTCCAGTTCGGCGGGGCCCACCATCAGGTCAACCACGGGCATGCGCTTCATCAGCCCGTCGCCCTCGCGCTCGGCCATGCAGCCGATCACGCCCACCACCAGGCCCGGCTCACGGGCCTTGCGGATGGCCAGTTCTCCCAGGCGGCTCCACACCTTCTGCTCGGCGTGCTCGCGGACGGAGCAGGTGTTGTACAGCACCACGCCGGCCTGCCCGGGGTCGGGCACGAAGTGGTAGCCGAGCGCGCGGAGTTGGCCCACGACCAACTCGCTGTCGAGTTCGTTCATCTGACAGCCGAAGGTTTCAAGGTAGACGTTCGCCCGGGACATGCTTGCACACAGGATAGGGCCGGGCCACCCCAAGCCTTGCTCCCGGCTCGCTGGCTGCCGTGCCCCTTCATGGCCGCGCGGGAGTGTTGCCCCCGGGTCGGCCCTTGCCGTCCTTGGGCCGGTCGCCTTGCGGCGTCATCTCGTTGAGGCGACGCTCGATGAAGCGGTCCTTGCGCGTGGCGGCCTCGCCCAGATCGGCCTTCATCTTCCGCAGTTTCGCGTCCAGGTGCTCGATCTGCAGAGCCTGGGCTTTGGCGCGCGTATCAAACTGCCTCGAGAGCAGGTCGCGCATCACGCGGCGCTCGTGCTGCACGCGGGCCGGGTCGCCGCTCTGGCGTGCCTCGAAAAGCACCCGTGTCTGACGCATCATGGCCAGGCCGTTCTCGACCTCATCAAGTTTCAGTTCAAACAGCGCCGGGTCGCTGGTCTGGAGTTGTTCGATGCCGCGCAGGCGGCCGCTCAGCGCGTTCCAGCCGCGTTCGGCCATCTGCGGGTTGTCGCGGCGCATGTGCTCGTGGGCCTCGATGATCGCCGGACGGGCCGCGGCGATCACGGCCCTGGCACGCTCACGCTCTTCCGCCGAGAGCGGTCCCCCACGCTCGCCCTCGAAGGGCGACCACGGCAAGTCCCCGCCCATGAGTTCCGGCGCGGCGTGCGCGGGAATGTTGCTGGGTGTGGGCTGGCTGCCGCGCAGGGGTCGTGGTGCGTCGTCGTCTGGTTGCGGGCGAGCGCCCTCCGGCCTGTGCGCTGTGCCGCCCGGGCCCGGGCCTTGCAGCAGCCCGCGCCCCACCTGCACGTCAAGCAGCCGGCGAATCTCGGCCGGGTCTGCCCCTTCGCCGAGTTTGACCAAGGCCTCCCGCAGACGCTTCTCCGCCTCGCGCAGGGTGTCGAGGCGACGCTCGATCCGCTCACGCAGAACCGTGGCAGATTCGCCGGGCGTGGTGGGCGGGCCCGCCAGCGGGCCGGACTCGGGCTGGCCGGCTGGAGGCTGGGGAGGCTCGGCCACGGCCAACCAGGGGACCCCGAGGAGCAGGGTCCAGGCGAGCGTGTACGGCGCGAGATGGAATGTGCGGGTGTTCATCGAGACGTGCCGGCATCGGTCGCCCGTGCGGCGGGATCGGACGTGAGTGTATCGGCCAGCGACTCGGCCTCGGCGAAGAGGGCTTCGATGTCGTCGCCGAGCACGGCGGCATCGATGGCATCAAAGGCGAGCAGCGCGGCCTCGATGTGGTCGTCGGCGCCCGTCGCGGTGAGCGTGGGGCCGCCTGAGGTCGGGTCGGGTGTGTGCGTTGGGGCAGGGGAGAAGGCGATGTACGCCGCCGCCGCGCCCGCCATCAGTGCCACGGCTGCCGCGGCACGCAGGCTCCTCGACCACGCGAGCGAGCGCGTCATGATCGTCGGGCGTCCCGGCGCGGGGGCCGCGGTTCCAACCAGGCGCAGAGCCGGCTGGTTCGCGTGCAGACGAGATGCCGACGCGGCGTGGACGCGATCGGTCAGGCCTGCGGGCGAAGACGCAGCATACACCGCCGCGAGTTGATCCACGCGGGCCGCCATCGCGAGCAGGTCGGCCGGTGTGGCCCGGGGGGTTGCCACGAGGTCGCCGAGCGTGGACGCGGCGATGCGCTCGCAGAGGTCCTGGGGCGCACCGGCACCGTCCATCGCGGCAAGGGCGTCAAGATCGGTGCCGAGCGCGTCCAGATCGGCGGGGAGGGGCTCGAGATCGGCAGGCTGATCGGGCATCGGATGATTGTTGGCGTGCATGGTTCAGGCCTCGGGCTGGAGTGAGGCGGATGAGGTTGACGGAGGAGAGAGCAGGTCCTTGAGTTTGCGTAACGCACGGTGGTGGCGGGCCAGGAGTGTGCCCAGCGGCTCTTCCAGCACCCCCGCGATCTGGTTGAAACTCAGGCCCGCGTGGTGCCGGAGTTCGATCACCTCGCGGTCCGCGGCGGTGAGGTGCTCGAGCGCGGCCCGCAGCTGGACGACGGAATCGGCCGACTCCCGTGCCGGCGCCGCTGACGACTGGAGCGCCCCCGCGATGGACGAGAAGTGTTCCGGGTCCGTCGCCACCGCCTGCCGGCGCACGCGCCGCATCTCATCCCGCACGCGGTTCATGGCGATGCGGAAGAGCCACTGCTCGAAGCGGCCCCGATCGGTGTACCCGCCGTCTCTGAGTTTGGTGGCCACGGTGGCGAACACAGACTGGGTAACCTCCTCGGCAACATCTGCCTGACGGACGCGAGACTTGGCGAGCGCAAACACACGCCGCGCGTACAGGTTCACGATCCCGCGCCACGCGTGCTCGTCGCCCGCAGCCGCGGCCGCGAGCATCGCGCTCAGGTCAAGAACCCGGTCGGGCAAAGGATGGCTCGAAGAATGGGTCATCCGCAACGAACGCCACGACCTTTCACAGGCACAACGAGCAACCGGGCGGCGTATTGCCTGGGCCCCGGCACGCCCGATATCGGCGGTTCGGGCCTTGGTCGCCCGTATTGTTCGCCATGGGCCGGGCAATCGCCTACACCGTGCGTGCAACCTGCCCCAGCACCGCGCTGGCCGCCGCCTACATCGAGTGGCTCCGCGGCGGCCACACCACTCTGGTCCTCCGCGGGGGGGCCGAATCGGCAATGGTCGTGCGGCTGGATGCGGAGCGGGCGGGCGATGAGCCGCGTGTGGAGGTGCGGTATGTCTTCTCGACGCGCGAGGTCTTTGACCGCTACATCCGCGAGCACGCGCCGGTCCTGCGGGCCGACGGCCTGAAACACTTCGGACCCGAAACCGGCGTGCGCTTCGAGCGAACCGTGGGAGAGGTGATGTGATGCTCGCCGGCCACATGCACCACCGCAACATGCAGCCCGGCAACATGCAGCCCGAGCGTGAGCGAGGGCTCTTCCGGGTCGCGGCGTTGGCTCTGTGTGCCATCCTCGCCTTGTGCGGCATCGCGCCCGCACACCAGCCCGCCGCGCCGCCCGTGCCGGAACATGCCGCGCCAATGCGCGAGTTCCGCGGCGTGTGGGTGGCGACGGTGGCGAACATTGATTGGCCGAGTAAGCCCGGCCTGCCGGTTGAGCAGTTGCAGGCCGAGATGGTCAAGATTCTGAACGCGGCGGCGTACTGCAACCTCAACGCCGTCATCCTCCAAGTGCGGCCCGCGTGCGATGCCATCTATCCCTCCCAGTTGGAACCGTGGTCAGAGTTCGTCGCAGGTCTGAGCGGCACGCCGCCCGGTGTCAACGGCACTGGCGGTGCCGCCGCGCCCGCCTACGACCCCCTCGCTGACTGGATCAAAGAGGCCCACGGACGCGGCATCGAACTGCACGCCTGGATCAACCCCTTCCGCGCCCGCCACATCAAGGCCACCAAGCCCGATGCCGACACGCACATCTCCAAAGCCCGCCCTGATCTCGTGCGTTCCTACGACGGCTATTTGTGGCTCGACCCCGGCGAGCCCGAGGCACGCCGGCACACGCTCGCCGTCATCGAAAACCTCGTGCGCCGCTACGACATCGACGGTCTGCACATGGACGACTACTTCTACCCCTACCCCAAGAAGGGTGAGGCCTTCCCGGATGATGCGTCGTTTGCCGCGCACGCTGCGCCGGGTGCGGATGGGGTATGGCCGACACGAGGCGATTGGCGACGCGCCAACGTCAACGCCTTCGTGCGCGAGTGCTACTCGCTGGTCAAGGGCATCAAGCCCCATGTGCGTGTCGGCATCAGCCCCTTTGGCATCTGGCGGCCCGGCCACCCGCCACAGGTGAAGGGGTTTGATGCGTACGAGGGGCTTTATGCCGATGCGCGGCTGTGGCTGCGTGAGGGCTGGCTCGATTACCTCGCCCCGCAGTTGTACTGGAAGATGGATTCCACGGAGCAGCCCTTCGTGCCGCTCCTGGCGTGGTGGCTCGACCAGCGTGCCCTGGGCGACGACGCTCGCCCCGTCTGGCCCGGCCTCTACGCCACACGCATCAACGACACGCCCGAGAGCTGGCAACCCGCCGACATTCTCGCGCAGATCACCGCCGCACGCCACCGGGCCTCCCTGCACGCCGATGCCGGACCCGCCTCGCAACCCGGTGTCATCCTCTACAGCGCGATGGGCCTCGTCCAAAACCGCAAGGGCTTGGCAG
>CAZNEU010000288.1:0-1780 GCA_964571915.1 uncultured Phycisphaeraceae bacterium | reverse complement strand
CACGCCCAGGTGCAGCGGGTGGTCGAAACGCTCGCTGATGGCCGTGTACGCATCCATCACGACCAGCGCATCCATGCTCTTGGCGGAGATGGCCACGTCGTAAAAATCGTGCTCGTAGAAGATATCGAGGTATTCCTCGATCTTCGTGACCATGATGGCCAGCAGGTAGCCGCGCTTGTTGTTGCTGAACACCTCGCCGAGTTCCTTGAGGCGTTTCTGCTTGTCCTTGCGCTCGATGATCGAGCCTTCGTTCACGCCCACGCGGATGGGGATGCCGCGACCGCCGTTGGCGGCCTTGCAGGCCTTGATGACCTCGGCCACCTGGTCCTTGTCCTGGATGTTGCCGGGGTTGAGGCGGATTTTGTGGACGCCCGCCTCCACCGCCTCCAGCGCCCGCTTGAAGTGGAAGTGCACATCGGCCACGATCGGCACGCGCACCTGCGGCAGAATCTCCCGCAGCGCATCCGTGTCCTTCTTCTCCGGCACGGCCACACGCACCACGTCGGCACCCGCCGCGGTCAGGCGGTTGATCTCGGCCACGCACTTGTCGATCTCGTGCGTGTAACCGGTCGTCATCGTCTGCACGCTCACCGGCGCGGCCGTGGTCGCGTGCCCCTGCCGGTCGGGCTTGCCGCCGCCGATGCGGACATAGCCGACGCGGTCATCTCCGAGCACGATCTGGCGGGTGGGGCGGCGGGGGTTCATGGAGCGTGATGATAGGGTTGTATTCGTGCCCCGTCCCCAGCCCGAGCCGGCGCGGGGGCACCAATAATCCCCCACTGTGGACGACCTCCCCTCCCTCTTCGCGCGGCACGGACTGCGGCGCACTCCGCAGCGCGAAGTCATCTATCGCGCCTTGGCCAGCACCAAGAGCCACCCCACGGCCGAAGAACTCTTCGCCGTGGTCTCGCGCAAGCGCCCCGGCACGAGCCTGGCCACAGTCTACAACACGCTCGATGCCTTCAGCCGCCGCGGTTTGTGCCGCCGCTTCAACGCCCCGACCGAGGCCGACGGACCCGCGCGCTTCGATGCCGACACCAGCGAGCACGTCCACGTTATTACCGATGATGCTCGTGTGCGCGATGTGCCCGCCGATCTGGGCGCGAAGATCGCTGCCGCGCTGCCGCCGGAACTGGTCGAGGCCGTCGAGGAGCGCATGGGTGTTCGTATCGACCGCGTCCGCATCGAACTGCGCGGCTCCAATATCGGCGGCGGGCGCTGCTGATGCTGGCAGACCCCGCGCTGCTCGCCCACATCCGCATTGTGCGCCAGTGCGACCGCTGGGTGGTGATCGACAAGCCCGCTGGCGTGCTCAGCGTGCCGGGGCGAGACGAAGCCAACCGGGCCTGCACCGCGAGTTGGTGCCGCGAGTGGTTTCCCGCGGCCACCGGGCCGATCACGGTGCATCGGCTGGACATGGACACATCGGGGCTTTTGCTGATGGCCCTTGACGAACAGGCCCAGCGCGAGTTGAGCCGGCAGTTTGAGGACCGGCGTGTGCGCAAACGCTACGTGGCGCTGGTCGCCGGCACCGTGGCCGGTGAGCGCGGCACAATTGATGTGCCCATGCGGGCCGACCTTGCACGTCGCCCGCATCAGGTGATCGACCGCGTGCAGGGCCGCCCTGCCATCACAGAGTGGCGGGTGCTGGAGCGCCCGCCAGGCACCACACGCCTCGAACTCACGCCCATCACCGGCCGCACGCACCAGTTGCGCGTGCACTGCGCATTTGCGGGCCACCCGATCGTCGGCGATGTGCTCTACGCGGGCGGCGTGGGCA